>JAEZIE010000209.1 GCA_023416175.1 Bacillota bacterium | reverse complement strand
ATTGTAATGAAATTCCACGCAAAATGGAAGTACAAATTTCCGTTCATATGGCTGTCACAGCCCCGGCTAGCGGACAAATTCGGCTATTCCGAAACGGCAATCTCTGCCGCCTCCGGCTCCTTAGGCTTATTCGGCACCCCATAATAGAGATCGGAGGAAATATATACGAGACCCTTGATGGAACGGTACGTATCCTCATAAACAAGCTTTCGCTCAATGAGGGTTCCTTCAAGATCGTAATATTCCTTATAGGTCTTGGATTTTGTGCCCCTGCGCGCCTTCCGGTAGACAGCTCTCGTGTTAGCGGGCAGGCTTCTATCCAGCAGAATTTCTTCCCCAAGGGAGGGCAGCGTCGCCACCCGCTTGGAAGTGACTTTGACGACCCGGTCGTCATAGAGCGGCTTGCCATATAGAGAAATGGTCAGCTTCTTTTTGCTTGACGTTTCCGCAATCACATAAAGGTCATATCCCGTATTGTTTTCGAATTTGAAGTTCGGCCCTCCCGTGCTGATGGTGGCATCCCGGCCGATATCCACATAACCGGAGGGCCAGCTATGGGGCGTCCGTTCGGTTACAGTGAGATCGGCCAGCAGGACGGCGTTAAAGAGCGTAGTACTCACCTGGCATACGCCGCCGCCGTATTCTTGTTCATAGCGTCCTTCCCGGATACCGGGTGCAGTCCTCCAGCCGGTTTCTTTGTTGCGCGGGCCCAATATTCTATTGGTGTTAAACTCCTCTCCCGGTTTAAGCAGATACCCGCTGATGAGCCCTGCCGCCTTATTGATGTTATGCACCCGCCCCGAGGCGTTGAGCGGAGACTTCGCGTAGGAAGTACTGAACGTGGAAATCAAGCGGTGCTCTGCGCGCGCCTGGGTTTCTGTATACGCAGGGTAGAGTGTGGTATAGGATAGCGTAAGCTTGGCGCTCTCTTCCGTTTCCACCGCCTGTGCCAACAATTGGATCAACTCCGCAGCGTCGGTCTGCCGCCCGCTGTGTTCGGACGTAATTACGAAGTACCCCTCCTTCTCCAGGTTAAATGTTGCGGTGGCGTCGACAGGCGCAACATAAAAGGAACGGCTTACCTCTTCCATATGTTCCTTCACCGCCAACGTATCCAGCGTAAGGGATATGTCAAACGTACGCGGCTGTTCTCTAAGCCCGTTGTGTTGGGGAAGATATGCCGCCTCCCGGACCATTTCTTCCACGTTTGTATTAATCGGCAGCTCGGTTGCCGCAATGCGAACCATGTTTGCAGCCGAGCCATCCTTGAGCGTTACTTCATACGCCATGCGGCCAATTTTCTCCTGCATATGGCGCTTTAGCGTTTCTTCCGCTTCCTGCACCTGCATACGGGAAACATCCACTCCTTCTATGAGGATATCCTCGCCCAACTGAAAAGTTGGCGGTGGAATCTGGCCGCGTGGAGCCGCTTTGCAGCCAAAGAGCAGAATACCGGCCAATAGGAGAAAACAAAACAAAATTGAGCGGCGCAAAAAAATCACTCCTTCTATATTTAATAAAGGACGTCTTGCACAAAAGCTCATGCAAGGCTTCCGAAACTATTGTTATTCTATATTGGCCTAATCTTTTTTTTACATGTACCATTTGAACGAGAGATATACAGTTTTCATTTCCAACTGTGGTTTTCGCCTTTTTTGCGTATATTCGGGCTGCCTCTTTCAATAGAAATCAATATCGATACGCCGCAAGATCTTGATTTAAAGGAAAAGGGGTGCTCAATTGGAACTTGTTTCTAAAATAAACGCTTCCGTTAACGCATTTGTTTGGGGAATTCCGATGCTTATTCTAATCATGGGCACGGGACTCTATTTTACGCTGCGCACCGGCGCGCTCCAGTTTTTCAAATTCCCTTTGGTGATGAAAAAAATATTCCGAAGTGCAAAAACGGAAACAAAGCGCGATAAAGGGGCTGTCTCCCCGTTCCAGGCGGTAACCACCGCCCTTGCAGCCACTTTGGGTACGGGCAACATCGCGGGCGTTGCGGGCGCGATCGCGCTCGGGGGACCAGGCGCGGTGTTTTGGATGTGGGTATCCGCGCTTTTGGGCATGGCGACAAAGTACGCGGAGGTGCTTCTCGCTATACGCTTTCGTAAGCGCAATGAAAAGGGCGAATGGGTCGGCGGCCCCATGTACTACATCACGCATGGCCTGGGACAAAATTGGCGGTGGCTTGCAACGCTCTTTGCGTGCTTTGGCGCAGTCGCCGCGTTCGGTATCGGCAACATGGCACAGATGAACACCATATCCACAGCGGTGATCAGCCTGTTTCAAAGTTTCTATCCCAACCCCAGCTTGACGAGCCTTTATGGCCACAACATCAAGCTTGTCGCGGGTATCGTTGTGGCGCTTATTTCCGCTTTGGTCATTCTGGGTGGAATGAGGCGTATTGGAGAGATTACGGAAAAATTCATCCCGCTCATGAGCATGCTCTATCTTTTGGGCGCTTTTGTCGTAATCGGCGCCAATATAGACAAACTGAGCCAGGTACTTTCCGATATCGTAGAGGGTGCATTCCGACCGGAGGCCGTAACAGGCGGCGCAGCCATTTCCATGCTGCTTTCCATGCAGCGGGGCATCGGACGGGGCGTATTTTCCAACGAAGCGGGCATGGGCTCTGCACCCATCGCGCATGCGGCGGCAAACACAAAAAGCCCCGTAGAACAGGGCTTTTTCGGCATATTTGAAGTGTTTGCGGATACCATCGTCATCTGTACGGTGACAGCGCTTGTGATATTGATGGGGTTAAATGACATCGCCTATGGGCAGAACGCGGGCGCGGAGCTGACAGTACGCGCGTTTGCCACAGTGTTTACCGATAAAGGTGCATCCGCCATCGTGGCGGTGGGTATTTTGTTCTTTGCCATCGCCACCATATTCAGCTGGTCGCTCTACGGGACACGGTGCTGTGAATTTTTGCTGGGGTCAAAGTCCACAAAGCCCTACCAGCTGCTGTTCTTAGGCTTTACCGTGCTTGGCGCGACCATGGAAATGGGGCTTGTGTGGGAGATTGCAGATACATTAAACGGGCTGATGTCGCTCCCCAACCTCATCGCCATACTTGCGCTTTCCGGAACCGTGGCACAGATGACCAGAGAATATAAAAGCAGACTTCATCCGCGCCCCAAGCACAGGCGCGTCATATTCATTATGCCAAGGAAAAAGTAGGTACTATGCCTCAGTGGGCCGCAATACACGCCGCAAAAACTCCCGCGTGCGCTGCTGGGACGGGTTGTTGAATATCACGTCGGGCACATCGTCCTCCACGATCACGCCCTCGTCCATAAACACTACGCGGTGCGCGACGTCCTTTGCAAACCCCATTTCATGCGTTACCACCAGCATGGTAAGGCCGGTTTTTGCAAGATCCTGCATGACGAGCAGTACGTCCCCCACCATTTCCGGGTCCAGCGCCGAGGTGGGTTCGTCAAAGAGCAGCACTTCCGGGTCCATGCAAAGCGCACGCGCAATGGCAACGCGCTGCTTTTGGCCGCCCGAAAGTTGCTTTGGCTTGGCGTTGATATAGGGCAGCATGCCGACTTTATCAAGATACTGCTTGGCTTTTTCTTCGCTTTCAGTGCGGCTTCTTTTTAATACCTTCATCTGGCCGACCACACAGTTCTCAAGCGCCGTCATGTTATAAAACAGGTTGAACTGCTGGAACACCATCCCCACCCGCGCCCGGTATTCCGCAACGCGGAACTGCTTGGACTGGATGTCCTCCCCATGGAACCGGATGCTGCCACCCGTGGGACGCTCCAGCAGGTTGATGCACCTTAAAAGCGTGCTTTTTCCAGAGCCCGATGCGCCGATAATGCACACGACATCCCCCGGTGAAACAGAAAAATCGATATCG
>JAEZIE010000166.1 GCA_023416175.1 Bacillota bacterium | reverse complement strand
TCGCTTTGTCCGTTGGCAGGGACAACGCAGCCTTCTATCGGTGTTCCGTTCACGCGCACGCGCGGGCTAGATAGCCCCGCCCGGCGCGCGTGTATGATGTAGCGTGTATTGCGGAATACCCGCTCAGCCGTATAGCCGTCCAGTTCGTCGGGCAGGCAGGGGCGGATTTCCAAACCATCGTGCTGCGCGCGGATGCCCAGGATATATTGGCTGACGTTCACATACGCCCAGGAGGCGGTACCGGTAAGCCAGCTGTTTTTAGCCTCGCCGCTCCGCGCCGTTTCGCGCCCGGCGATCATCTGGCTGTACACATAGGGTTCCGTGCGGTGAACGTCGCTCTTATACTCCGTATATGCGGGGGAGATGCGGCGGTATGCTTCAAACGCAGCATTGCCGTCCTTTAGTACCGTGTGCGCAATGCTGATCCACGGATTGTTGTGGCAGAAGATTCCGCCATTTTCCTTGTAGCCTGGCGGGTAACTTGTGATCTCGCCCAGTTCCTCATGATACACGGTATAGCAGGGGTTTAAAAGCTGAATGCCATGTTCGCCTTCCAAGCGTTCTTTTACGCTTTGCAGTGCATCTGCCGCATAGCCTTCCTTCACGCCGATGCCCGCGATAACGCAGAATCCCTGCGGCTCAATATATATCTGTCCTTCCTTGCAGGTATGGCTGCCCACGGGGTGGGAAAATGCGTCGTATGCGCGCAAAAACCAGTTGCCGTCCCATCCGTGCTGCAACACGGTCTGTTCCATTTTTCCTACCGCCGCCATTACATCCTGTGCTTCGTTTGCATCCCCAAAACGCTCGCAAAGCTCGGCGTATTCCCTGCCATAGAGCACGAACATGGCGGCGATGAATACGCTTTCCGCCTTGCCGCTTTCAAAATTGGCGCAGGTTTGGAAGCTTTCACCGGGGGTGGTGGAGAAGCAGTTGAGGTTAAGGCAATCGTTCCAGTCCGCCCGGCCAATAAGGGGCAGGCCATGCGGGCCCAGGTGTTCCATCGTATACTTTACGCTGCGCCGCAGGTGCTCAAATAGCGGCTGTTCGCTGCCTTCCTTGTTATCGAAGGGAACGGGCTCTTCCAGTATGGAGCTGTCCCCGGTTTCGCGAATGTAGGCCGAAGTACAGGCGACAAGCCAGAGGGGGTCGTCGTTGAAGCCGCTGCCGACGTCCGCGTTGCCCCGTTTCGTGAGCAGCTGGTATTGGTGATAGGTGCTGCCATCCTCAAACTGTATGGCAGCAATGTCGAGTATGCGCTCCCGTACGCGCTCGGGAATGAGGTGCACGAACCCCAAAATATCCTGGCAGCCGTCCCGGAAACCCATCCCCCGTCCGGTGCCGCTTTCATAATAGCTGGCGCTGCGGCTCATTAAGAATGTGATCATACACTGGTACGGGTGCCAGATGTTTACCATGCGGTTGAGCTTTTTATCTTCGCTGTTCAGGCGGTAACGCTTGAGCAGCGCCTCCCAGTAGGCTTTGATCCCGTCAAGCGCGGCCTCCACATCCGTTTCGGAAGAGAAGCGGGAGATCAGTTCGCGCGCCTTGGCCTTATTGATTACGCCCCGGCTCTCCCATTTTTGATCAGGCGCATTCTCTACGTAGCCAAGAATAAAAAGAAGCGTCTTGGTCTCGCCGGGCTGTAATACGATTTCCACTGAGTGGGCGGCGATGGGCGCCCAGCCGCTGGCCATGCTGTTGGCGCTTTTACCTTCCTGTACCGCGCGTGGCAGGCTCCAATCCCCCATGTGTCCTAAAAACGCGTCCCGATCGGTATCAAACCCCGCGCTTTGTGCATTCACATGAAAGAACGCGTAGTGGTTGCGACGTTCGCGGTATTCCGTCTTATGATAAATCGTGCTGCCTTCGAGCTCCACTTCGCCTATGGAGAGGTTGCGCTGGAAGTTCTGCGCGTCGTCCACTGCGTTCCAAAGGCACCATTCCACGGCGCCAAACACCGTAATGCGCTTTTCATGCCCGCTTTGGTTGGTGAGCGAAAGGGAATTGAGCTCGCAGTCGCAACCTCTGGGTACAAACAGCGTCATGCTGGAACTGATACCGCCCTTTGCAGCCTCGATGACCGTATACCCCAGCCCGTGCCGGCAGCGGTAGCTGTCAAGCTCCGCCTTTGCGGGAAGGTACGCAGGGCTCCATACGCTATCCCCATCCTTTATATAATAAAAGCGGCTGCCCGTATCGGCAGGAACGTTGTTATAGCGGTAGCGGGTCAGACGCCGAAGCTTTGCGTCCTGATAAAAGGAGTATCCGCCGCCGGTATTGGAAACAAGGCTATAAAACCCTTCGCTGCCCAGGTAATTGATCCAGGGCAGGGGGGTACGCGGGGTGGTTATGACATATTCCCTGTTTGTGTCGTCAAACATTCCGTATTGCATGATATGCTTACTCCTATATACCCGCAGAGGGCCTGTACCTGCTGCGGAGAGATTTGGCATGCTATGGGGCCGATAACATTAGGAAACATCGAAAAGAAATCGTTTAAGTTATATTTTATTGTACAGGAGGTTGGCAAAAAACTCAAGGGGCTGCAGACCGGCAGAAAAACAAAATATTGTACAAATCATTTTACTTTTGTCTATCAGATCCTATGCCATGCTGCTTAAAATGCAATAAATCACGTAAATCCCGCAAACGATTAAGACGAAGCGGTTGGATATCAAACCGTACAAAAAAACCATGGCAGTCTGCCATGGTTTTTCCTTTTGCGGAAAGGTTCCCGCTCTTAGCCAAGCACCTCGGGAACGGCTGGGAGCCGGTCAAATCCCTTTTGTAGTTCCTCGTCGCTTGGGATGTAATCCATCATTGTGCCATTTTGATAAGCCATATACGCGGTCATATCGAAGTAGCCGGTGCCGGATAGACCAAAAAGTATGGTCTTCGCTTCGCCGGTTTCGCGGCAATGTAGCGCCTCGTCGATCGCAGCGCGGATGGCGTGCGCAGACTCGGGTGCCGGCAATATGGTTTCGCAGCGGGCAAACAGCGCGGCGGCTTCAAATACGCGGGTCTGCTCCACCGACACCGCTTCCATGTACCCATCGTGATAGAGCTTGGAAAGGAGCGGGGACATGCCATGGTACCGTAAGCCGCCCGCGTGGTTGGCGGAAGGAGAGAACGTGCAGCCAAGCGTATACATCTTGGCGAGCGGCGTGATCATGCCGGTATCGCAGAAGTCGTA
>JAEZIE010000161.1 GCA_023416175.1 Bacillota bacterium | reverse complement strand
CCGTGTTGCCGTCCGATTTTGAAAATATGGCGCAGACCCTGCAGCCCGTTAAATCCACCGGAGTACCGTCGTCGGTCAATGTCACTTCCAATACGTTCCCGTTATCGCCTTCCACCACCTCAAAATCTCGGTTTGCCGTGGGGCGCTTGATGTCGAGCGCGATGGAAAACCGTTTTTGAACCATATTCCTCCCCCGTTTCTCTATAGAAATAAAAAGAACGATCGTCCAATTGAACAATCGTTCCATTCTCATGCTAACAGCCTGTTTTTGCTCTATCCAGTTGAGAAGCGTTCTTACGCCCGCATTTTACACAAAAAAGCCTGTCTTTTATTTCAAATACATCGCATACAGCAACTTTTCCACAAGGCTGTAGGGCAAAATTCTTTTTAAGAATACGAAGATACGGTAAGCGCCGCCCACCACGGTATGCGCCCTTGGATTCTTCTTTTCCGCCACGCGGTATATGGCGCTTGCAACCATGCGCGGATGCATGCCGGTACGCTCGTCCTTTTCCATGCGGGAGATGGCACGCGCGCAGGCTTCCCTATAGTCTTCGCACATGCCGGAAATAGGTTTTCGTGCGTCGGTAAAGCCGGTCTTTACATCCCCCGGCTCCACCAGCGCGGCCTTCACGCCAAAGGGCCTTAGCTCCATGCGTAACCCATCGCATAAAATGGAAAGCGCAGCCTTGGAACTGCTGTAGAGCAACTGAAATGGAACGGCGAATACGCCGCCCACCGAGCCCACCAGCACCACATGTCCGCTGCCTTTTGCGCGCATGCAAGGCAGCGCGGCGTTGAGCATACGGATTGCGCCGTAAAAGTTGACCTCCATCTGCCGCTGCGCGTCGTCCGCAGTACAGCATTCGAGTGGGCCGCTCACGCCATTCCCCGCAGCATGAACCAGGACGTCGATGCAGCCTTCCGTTTGCAGCACATGTGCAACGCCCTGTCTTACGCTTTCCTCGTCCGTTACATCCATAGGCAGCGAAAACAACAGTCCCAGCGCATCATCGGGAAGGGTCGGCAACCGCCCGGATCTTGATGCCCCATACACGGTATACCCATTTTGCGCAAACAGCAGCGCGGTCTCTGCCCCTATCCCTGAGGATGCGCCGGTAATGAGTGCGATCTTTGTCATGCGGCCCCCTTTTCTCGTTAGGAATATGCCAGATTCTTGAATTTCGTATATTCGCCCATCCAGTACAGCTTCACGGTTCCGGTCGGTCCGTTGCGGTGCTTGGCAATGATAACCTCTGCGGTATTGTCGGCTTCCTCGTTATACACCTGCTCGCGGTATAATAGCATGACGATGTCCGCGTCCTGCTCGATCGCGCCGCTCTCGCGCAAATCGGAAATCATGGGGCGGTGGTCGTCCTTTCTCTGCTCCGGCCCACGGGAAAGCTGGCTTAGCACCATAATGGGCACGTCCAGCTCGCGCGCTA
The DNA here is from genome assembly GCA_023416175.1 of Bacillota bacterium. GTDB lineage: Bacteria > Bacillota > Clostridia > Christensenellales > CAG-138 > JAEYLA01. Next base: position 6,724 of record JAEZIE010000161.1, on the reverse strand, counting down.
AGATTTTTAGCGAGCGCGTAATATCCGAAATCTCCTGCTGGCGGTTGTCCGTCTTTTTGGAAGAGCGCATCAGCTGCAAATAATCGATCACGATTAGATCAAGCCCATGCTGCGCCTTGAGCCTGCGGCATTTGCTGCGCATTTCCGGCACAGTGGCGCCCGCGGAATCGTCGATAAAAAGCTTGCTGTTGCCCATTACGCCAAGCACCTGCGCGATTTTAATGAGATCCGTCTCGGTGGTAGCCCCGGTTAACAGTTTCTGCATGTCCACCTCCGCCTCGGAGCTGAACATGCGGGTAATCAACTGCTCACGCGCCATTTCCAAAGAGAAAATAACGACCGAGCGAGTATCATGCAATGCCGCGTACTGCGCGATATTGATAGCAAAGCTTGTCTTACCCATGGCCGGACGTCCGGCGACAATTATGAGATCGGATTTCTTTAACCCCGAGGTCTTGGCGTTAAGATCAGTAAACCCGGTGTTCACGCCAATGAGCCGCCCCTGCAGGTTCATCAGCTCCCCCAGGTGTGCGTACGCCTCATACATGGTGTCCTGCACCGGAAGCAGCGTATCGGTGGCCCGCTTTAAGGTGATGTCGTAGATGCGGCGCTCCGCGTCGCTGAGCACCTGCTCAAAATCCCGCACCGTATCCATGGCGTCTTTGGAGATCATATTGCCTGCGCGGATGAGCTGGCGCTGCATGGAGCGCTCCAATACGATGCTGATGTAATGCTCCACGTCCGCAGCGGAGACCGTCTGCACGGTGAGATCGGCGATATACGCCACATCCCCCACGGCGCGCAGCTTTCCCAAGCGGTCCAATTCCGCTACCAAGGAAACAGAATCTACAGGTGCACCCATGGTGCGCAGCACACGCATGCAGCCGAAGATATCTTGGTTCGCGGGAAAATAAAAATCCGTCGAGTCCAGCATCTCAATGGCCATGTCAAGAGCATTCCCGTCCAACAGCATGCTGCCCAATACGGAAATTTCCGCCGCTGAGCTGTGCGGCGCCGCAGTTACCGTATTTTGTGCCTGCTCCACGCGCAATTCTTCCACGTACCGTTCTCCCCCTTGTACGTTAAATGGCTACCCGTTCCGGGTTACTGTGCGACGACCTCTACGGTAAACGCGGTGTCCGTGTTTTCATACAGGTGCGCCTTGACCCGGAAGCTGCCGAGCGCCTTGATTGGATCGGAAAGTTCAATCTTCTTGCGGTCGATCACAATTTTGTGCTGCGCTTCGAGCGCCGCCGCAACTTCCTTTGCCGTGATGGAGCCGAAGAGCTTGCCGTTTTCGCCGACCTTGGCGGGGATTTTCACGCTGATTTCGGAAAGCTTTTTCGCAAGCTCGCGCGCCTGCACGCCTTCCTGGAACTTCTTGTGCTGCGCGGCAGATTTCTTGATGTTGGCCGCATTGATGGAGGCCGCGTCCGCCGGCGTCGCAAGTTTGCGCGGCAGCAGGAAATTACGGGCGTACCCGTCGCTGACTTCCACGATCTGCCCCTGCTTGCCTGTCCCCTTGACGTCCTGTTCCAATAATACCTTCATATCTCTTTCCTCCCTGCCGTTACTCAATAAGGTATCGGCGCTTTAGAGCGCAGACGATTATTTTTTTGCATTGGGGAAACTGCGTGCCCCCGAATAGTACATTTGGGGATCTTACAAGGATTAATATGCAGCCTTTGGCTGCACAACCGATCCCCAACGCCCGTACGCCCGTACTTTAGGGGGCGCGGGGGGCGAAGCCCGCCCGCTATTAAATAAAATAATCTATCGTCGCCGCCGTAGGTGGCGATACCTTGAAAAAACAAACCTATGTGCATGCCTTTTTGTCACGCCTGGACAGCTTACCCGTCCAACTCTTTCATGTACGCGATTGCCGTAGACTTTACAAGCTCCAGTGCTGCTTCCATCGTTATGCCTTTGAGCTGTGCGCCCGCCATGGTAAGGTGGCCGCCGCCGCCGATTCGCTCCAATATCAGCTGCACGTTCACGCGGCCCAAGGACCTGCCGCTGACGTTGACTTCCCCGTTCTGCATGCCCAGAACAAACGCTGCCTCAATGCCCCGTATGCCCACAAGCGCGTCCGCCGCCTGGGCCGCGATAAGACCCGCATTCTTCACATCCGCCGGGCAGACGGCCATGGCCACGCCGGGGCAGATGATGGTCGCGCTCTTTACCGTATCCACACGGCTGGCGTAGGTCTCCCTGTCGTCCTGGAACATCAGCTTGACAGTGCCGATATCAGCACCACGCTGTCTTAGATACGCCGCAGCCTCAAAGGTGCGCGCGCCCACGTTAAACGCAAAGTGTTTCGTATCCACCGTGATGCCCGCTAAAAGCGCAGAACATTCAAACGCGGTGGGTCTTATGCCCTCATGGAAGTACTGTATGGTTTCGGTCACCATCTCGCTGGTGGAGGAAGCGCGCGCATCGAGATGGTTGAGCGTGGCGTTATCAATATAATCAGCGCTCCGGCGGTGATGGTCGATGAGTACAAGTTTGCCCGCCATGTCCACAAGCTCAGGTTCCATTGTCGCCTTGGCACGCTGCGTATCCACCACCACCAGCACTGAGGATGCGCGCATCATGCCGCGCACCAGCTCCGGGGATACGATGACATCCGCGTACGCCGGGTTACTGCGGATGCTGTCTACCGCCTGCTGGATCGTGGGATTTACATGATCCAGCACGATATACGCCTTGCAGCCTGCCTGCACCACACAGCGGTATACACCCAGGGCCGCACCCATGCAGTCCATATCCGGCTGCTTGTGGCCCATGATGAACGCTTCCGTGGAGTTCTCCAATAGCTGGCGGAAGGCTTTCGCAAACAAACGGGTTTTTACGCGGGACTGCCCGCTTTCAAGCTGCCTGCGCCCGCCGTAGAATGTATAGTTTGCGCCCTGCCGCACCACGGCTTGGTCGCCGCCGCGTCCTAACGCAAGCTCCATACCCTGCCGCGCCGCAATATCCGCCTGCGCCACGCGCGGGGCTGCGCCCACCGCAATGGACAGGGTGATGCTCTGCGGGGTTCCGGTATCGATCTTGTGCGCCTTTTCTAGAAGCAAGAAGCGATCCTTTTCAAGCTCCTTCAGATACTTCGCTTCAAACACCAGCAAAAATCGACCATTGTCATATCTGCGGTAAATGCCCTGTATGGAGGTAACGGTATCCGCGATCAGGCGCTCCACCTCAGTCAGCACCGCGTTACGCCTGAACTGAAGGTCTGCGCTCAACTCCTCATAATTATCTACGTAGATGAGCGCCACATAGGGCATCTGCTCTTCATACAGGCGGCGGTAATGCTCCGCCTCCGTGCGGTTGATCCAGTATTGAAATAGTAGCTCGCGCGAGGCGTGCTCCCGGAACACCGGCATGGTAGTTACCTGGTAGGAACTCCCCGCGAACTCCATGGTACCGGATTGCGTATTGCTTTTCGGGTTGCAGACCGCAGGTAAAGGCTTAAGATCCGCGCCATCATAAAGTTTTCTCATGGCGGCGTTACGCCAGATAATGCGCCCGCTTTTTTCAAATATCATACAAGGAATGTTGACGTCGGCAATCAACCTGCCTGCAGCAGTCGCGTTTTCTGAAAACACGGTGTCCATCGCCTGCCGCTGTTTGTTGGCTTCCGAGGCCAAAGCGCGCAGGCTAAACAGCAGCACAATCAGAGAAACGGCAACTGCGGCAATCCCGATGCGAATATCAAAATATCCGATTGTAATGCCCAAAACTGCACACAGTACCGAAATGGGAATCAGTACGCGTTGCGGCGGACGCTCCATTTTCCGCTTCCCCTCCTTTCTTGCTGTTCTTTACCGGTCAATCAAAGAATATCGACTATTCTTCCCCGTCGCCCTTTCCACGCAATATGATGCGCCTGCGCAGATGGAACAGCTGCTCTATGATCCCAAGTATCGCCAAGAACATGACGCTCATGGGCAACATCAACACCACGAATATTAAAAACATCACGACCGCAACGCTCGAACGGCTGAACTGCAGCAAGAACATCACCACGCACGCGCCCTGCACCACAAAGGGAAGTGCTGCAAGCGCTGTAATGGCTGCGGTAACGGCATCCATGTTCGCAATGTGCAGAGCGGAGGCTAAAAACGCGCCCAACGCCATGATAGCGATGCCCACAACAAACTCCCGCGGCACGCGCCAATATGCAAACCTGCGCATGGGGCGCAACGTCATACCCGCCTTGCGGGCACGCCATGTGCACACAAGCAGGTTCGTTAAGCCCGCTATCCCGCCCGCTGTACACAAAACAGCCGGCAGGTATATTGGCAGACCGGCTAAGATGATACGCGACGTTTCCTGCATCAGACCTGCCTGCTCCGCCGTGAGCATGCCGGATACGGTCTGCGCGGAAGCGAGCGCTTCCTCGAATATCCTGGAAAACAACGTGGTAATGTGTTGAAACGCCACCCCGCCCGAGCGGATATCGGGCAAACTGATCATCAGGTAAAACGCAACGGTATATAAGGCCGCGCCCGCAAACACGGTATCAAAGTATCCCTTGTTTTTCCTGAGCATCGTTGTTGTGAGCAACGCCCATACGATGCTTGCGCAGGGCACCCAAAGTCCGCCTACGTCGGCCATCCAGTAAGCGCCCGAAAGCGAAACCGCTGCGGAGAGCAAAAAAGGCACAACGCCCCCCGTCAGCAACAAATACCCGAACAGGCCTCCCGCAAACAGCGCAAACGGAAAAAACGGCACGCAAAGCGCGCCCGCTGCACCAATGAGCAAGGCCTTTATAACGCCGGGCTTCTTTATGATCTTCTCCAATTCCATTCTCCTGCTATGGTCATAACTATCCATATTTATTGTAAAGTCAAATACATCGGCTGTAAATGTCAATCCGTATTTTTCGCGATGGAATACGCTTAAAAAAAGGTAAAAACCGCTTGGGGATTCGAAAATGGTACACTGGCGTTTTCCCCTGCTTCGGCCTCGCTCCCCTAAAGAGGCGGTTCCCTATAGCTTCAACGCTTCGTCCAGTGCGCGCAGCGCGGGGCGGATTAAACGCCGGTCTTCGCCTGCCAAAAGTTCAGCAATGCGGCGTCTGGGTTGGTTCGATAAAGCCTGCAGTGCGCAGTAAATCATATACGCGTGGTCGGAAGCGAGCATGCTCCCCGGAAGCGGCGCGGGTACTTCGCCCAAAGCGTCCTGCGTGCAGGAAATACGTGCAAACAGCGTTTCAGGGCCATTTAACGTCAGATCATATAGGGTTGCGGCTGCGGTAAAGGCGCTCATTTTCAGCCTTACCGAAAATTGCGCGGCGTCCGCCGCATCATCCCCCGCTTTGGGATTGCAGGACCCATACGGCGCTACAGCGTAATGTCCAACGGTAATCACGCGGGTACGTGGGTCCCGGTCCACCTCGCCGAACGTGCCAAACTGCCGAAACTTCAGCCCCTGTATACCCGTTTCTTCCATCAACTCGCGGGCGGCGGCCAGGTGAAGTTCCTCTTCCATATCCAAAAATCCGCCCGGAAGCGCCCATTTTCCGATATTCGGGTGGTCTTTGCGGCGAATCAGCAGCAGAGAGAGCGCATACTCCTTTTTCTTTTTTACCAGGGTGAACACGGCGATATCCACCGTGACCGAAGGATGGCGGTATTTGTTTACATCGTATGCAGCTAAGAATTCTTTCAGCGTCTGACCCGCTTCGTTACGCTGCACCGATTCCGGTATCTGTGGCGTATTCTTTTCCATATTTTCTCCCCCGGTCTAGTCTAATACACCAGCCATTCCGCAACGTAGGCAGATAGATAAAACAGCTGCAGCAAGGCGAGCATATAGTATACCATCCATGCGATGCGCGGCTTTACCAGCCTGTTGAGCGCAAACGCAAGCGGAAAGCATGCCGTTAAATAGCGGGGTGCTGACAGCAGCCAGGTTGTCCCCATGCTGATAAAGTAATATACAACAAAATATGCAACATAGCTTGGACGCAGAGCGTAGGGTTGGACCATGCGTACGGGCTCTATGCCATCCGGCTGTATAACGACCCCTTCTTTTTGGGGCTGCCGCTTCTCCCTCAGGGCCGCTATCATGACAAGCGGCGCGCCAAAGAGGAACGCCAGGTTGGGAAGCCACAGCCCAAGCGCCGCCTCCCGCCAAGTGGATAAGCTTCTTATGAGTTCATTCGTCTGGTAGGACGCGGTATTGAAAAACCACCCCAATTGCTGGCTCCAATGCTCGCTTTGGTACCTAAGGAACGTAAACGCATCCCCCGTAACGGTTTTGTTGATGGCAAGGTAAGCAAAAAAGCCTGTAGGAATGAGCAGCAGGGCGACTGCACGCAAAAAGAAGAAGCCCGCCCAGGAGCCCGTTTCCTTCTTATGCCGTATGGCGTCGCCAATTAACTCTACCGCCACCGGAACTAGGAGCATGAGCCCTAGCACCCGCGTAAAGGAAGCTAAAGCGCCAACCACACAGGCGGTCCAATACTGTTTTTTTCTTGTGAGCAGCATCACCGCAAGGGAGAGCAGAAAAAATAGCCCGTCGCTCATAGGCGCATTGAACAAAAAGGCCGCGGGAAGCAGCATCTGCAACGTGACGACGCGCAGTGCTGAAGCACGGTCCATATCCAACAGCGCAAGCTCATAGAGTAAAATTCCAGCGATCGCCGTGGAAAGCAAGGATACCAAAAGCCCAGCCGCAAACGTATTCTGTACAATTTCGCTCAATAGCCGCACCACAA
>JAEZIE010000123.1 GCA_023416175.1 Bacillota bacterium | reverse complement strand
GGCGGGTAGTCGTCTGATACTCAACGTGTGAGGTGTTGATCGTGATGCCGCGCGCCTTCTCTTCGGGTGCTTTGTCGATTTCGTCATAGCGCATTGCAGCCGCGTTGCCGGACTGCGCAAGCGCCATGGTGATGGCCGCCGTCAGGGTCGTCTTGCCGTGGTCGACGTGGCCGATGGTGCCGATGTTTACGTGCGGTTTCGTACGCTCGAATTTTGCCTTTGCCATGGTAGTCGTTCCTCCTAAATACTGGTTATTTCAGTTCATAATGCGCACTTCCGATGCGCTTTAAATGTTTCAGGTTCAGCGCCCTTTTCCGGTCACCTTAGCAGCGACGTTGGCGGGCACTTCCTCATAGTGGTCAAACTGCATGGTGAATGTGCCTCGGCCCTGCGTGCGGCTTCTTAGATCCGTTGCATAGCCGAACATTTCGGAAAGCGGACACATACCGTGGATTGCCTGACCGTTACCGCGCGCTTCCATACCTTCGATACGGCCGCGGCGCGCGTTGATGTTGCCAATGACATCGCCCATGTAGTCTTCCGGGACGATGACTTCCACTTTCATCATGGGTTCAAGCAACACGGGCGCAGCCTTAGAAGCCGCTTCCTTAAAGGCGAGAGAGCCTGCGATCTTGTAAGCAAGCTCGCTAGAGTCTACTTCATGGTAGCTGCCGTCAAGCAACTTGGCCTTGAAGTCCACCAGCTCGAACCCGCCAAGGGGCCCGCTGCGGGCGGCTTCCTGAATGCCCTGGTCGATGGCCGGAATGTACTCCTTGGGGATAACACCACCAACGGTAACATTTTCAAACGCATAGCCAGCGCCGGGCTCCTGCGGTGTAAACTCCACCACGCAGTGACCGTACTGGCCATGGCCGCCGGTCTGGCGTACATAACGGCCTTCCGCTTTGACGGTCTTGGTAATGGTTTCGCGGTAGGCAACCTGCGGCTTGCCGACAGTGGCTTCCACGCGGAACTCGCGGATCAAACGGTCCACGATGATTTCAAGGTGCAACTCGCCCATTCCCGCGATGATGGTCTGACCCGTTTCCTGATCTGTATAGGTCTTGAACGTGGGGTCTTCTTCCGCAAGCTTCACAAGCGCTAACGTCATCTTATCCTGCCCGGCCTTGGTTTTGGGCTCAATCGCCACGCGGATAACGGGGTCCGGGAACTCCATGGACTCTAAAAGCAGCGGGTTCTGCTCATTGCAGAGCGTATCACCCGTGGAGGTATCCTTGAACCCGCCGATTGCGGCGATATCGCCTGCGTATACCTCGTCCACCTCGGTGCGGGCGCTGGCGTGCATCAAAAGGATGCGGCCTACGCGTTCGCGCTTGCCTTTAGAAGCGTTGTAGACATACGTTCCGCTCTTAAGCGTGCCGCTGTACATGCGGAAGAATGTCAGCCTGCCAACATAAGGATCGGTAACGATCTTGAAAGCAAGCGCCGCAACGGGTGCTAAATCCGAAGGCTCGGTCGTGATAATGCCTTCCCCGTCCACTTCCTTGCCCTGCGCGGGCTCAATGTCGAGCGGAGAGGGCAGGTAATCCACAATGGCGTCAAGCAGCAGCTGCACGCCTTTGTTGCGGTAGGATGTGCCGCAGCATACGGGCACAACGGTGTTCGCAATGGCCGCTTTGCGCAAGCAGGTACGGATTTCCTCAGCAGAAAAATCTTCGCCACCCAGGTATTTTTCTAAGAGCTCTTCATCCTGTTCCGCAACGGCTTCCACTAACTTTGCGCGGAATTCTTCGCACTTGCTGCGTAAATTCTCCGGAATTTCTTCTTCCCGGATATCCACGCCCATATCATCATAATAAACCTCGGCCTTCATTTTAATCAGGTCGATGATTCCCCTAAAATCCGCTTCCGATCCGATGGGAATCTGGATGGGCACTGCATTTGCGCCCAAGCGCTCGTGCATCATTTTGACGACATTGTAAAAGTCCGCGCCGGTGATGTCCATTTTATTGACGTAGGCGATACGGGGAACGCCATACTTCGTCGCCTGGCGCCAAACGGTCTCGCTTTGCGGCTCTACGCCGCCCTTGGCGCAAAACACTGCCACTGCGCCGTCAAGCACGCGCAAAGAGCGCTCCACTTCAACGGTAAAATCCACATGGCCCGGGGTATCGATGATATTGATGCGGTGCTCCCGCCAATAGGCGGTCGTCGCTGCGGAAGCGATGGTGATACCGCGCTCCTGCTCCTGCACCATGAAATCCATCGTGGCGCCGCCTTCATGCGTTTCGCCCACCTTATGAATTTTTCCTGTATAGAACAGGATACGTTCGGTGGTCGTTGTCTTTCCGGCATCAATATGCGCCATAATGCCTATGTTTCTGGTCATTTCCAGGGATGTCTGTCTAGGCATGGGTACGTTCCTTTCCGTTAAAGGGATAAACAGTAGTTACAATAAACAAAAAATTTTTCCTCCAATGGGTTAAAAAGGGTAAAACGGCTCCGTTCTCATAAAAACAAGCCGCGGATACGGCAAGGCCGTATCCGCGAACCTTCGGCTTACCAGCGATAGTTTGCGAACGCCTTGTTGGCTTCGGCCATCTTGTGGGTGTCTTCCTTCTTCTTGAAGGCGTTACCCGTCTGGTTGGCGGCATCCATGATCTCGCCCGCAAGGCGCTGCATCATGGTGCGCTCGCTGCGATTACGGGAGTAGGATACGAGCCACCTGAGGCCAAGCGTCTGACGACGCTCCGTACGGATCTCGATGGGGACCTGGTAAGTAGCACCGCCGACGCGGCGGGCCTTTACTTCCAACACAGGCATGATGTTGCCCATCGCCTGCGTGAATACTTCCAGGGGTTCACGGCCGGTCTTTTCGCGAATGATATCAAACGCGCCATAACAGGCCTTCTGCGCGGTGCCGCGCTTGCCGTCGAGCATGACCTGGTTGATAAGCTTGGTCACAACGATGCTGTTATAAATAGGATCCGCAAGCACTTCGCGCTTGGGTATAAAACCACGTCTTGGCATAGTCTATATTCCTCCTTACTTCTTCGGGCGCTTTGCGCCGTACAAGGAGCGGGACTGCATGCGCTTTGCAACGCCGGCAGTATCAAGCGCACCGCGAACGATATGGTACCTCACGCCTGGCAGATCCTTTACGCGGCCGCCGCGGATAAGCACAACGGAGTGCTCCTGCAGGTTGTGGCCGATGCCGGGGATGTAAGCGGTACCTTCGAGGCCGTCCGTCAAACGGATACGGGCGATCTTACGCAGAGCGGAGTTGGGCTTTTTCGGGGTCATGGTACGCACGGCGGTGCAAACGCCCCTGCGCTGGGGACGCTTCTTGAGTATGGGGGAGTTGGACTTGTACTCCACCTGCTCCCTGCCTTTGCGGATCAATTGGTTGATCGTAGGCATTCTATTTCCTCCTAATATTATCCAGTCGCTTTTTGTTCGGGGCCCGAGCGCTGGCCTTCAGCATAGGCATTTGGCTCTGGCAATGCAACGCATCTGCGGCATCCTGCCGCAAAGGATCTATGAGTTAAGAAAACTCCCTGCAACCCCTTGAAGGGAGAGATCACCAGAATAATTGCGGCGGCATTATCCTATGGACATCCGGCTCTTAACCGGAGTGCCTAAGGTTACTTGCGTACGCCCGCGCACGCGGCGCCGACCTCGATGCCGCACAGCACGCCAAGCTCCCGCATGGTATTTACCGTTTCTACGGCCATACCGTATTCCTCGCACACTGCACGCAGCCTATCCTGTAAATACGGCTCCGTATCCAAGGCGATAAATACGCGCCCGAGCGCGCCCGCCTCTAAGGCCTTCAAAACTTGCTTGGTGCCCACCACGGCGTTTTGCAAATGATCCGTAAGCATCTTACGCCCCTTTCGCCTTACGCCTACACGTTCCGCTTCCCCCGGTAAATCAAGGGAAAGCAGCTTAAAAACTAAGATACGCATGGCGCTCGGGAACAAACGTCCCCAAAGGCGCACCATGCGTATTTTATCATCCAAGTGGGGTGTTGTCAAAACCTTTTTTAGACAACGGTGCATATGCGCATGGGATGCGCGGAATTATTGCTCCACGGGACAGACGGCGTCCTCGGGTGTTCCGGTACCAACGCCCATATGCATGCGCTTCTTTACAAACACCAGACGAAGACGCTTGCCGTTGACGTTGATGGGGAACCAGCCCCTCTCCTTCATCTCCTTGAGAATGGGAAGCGCAAAGGGATCCAGCTCCGTCAGCTTTGCATAGCGCTTCTCCAGCACATTGGAAAGTACCCTTCCTACGATAGCGGAGACAATAACCAATACAAGAAACAGTGCAAATGGTAAAAGCATCGCAATGCGCTCCAAAGCATCGGATACGCCGGGCAGCATCAGCACAATCAGTGTGAGAATGCCCACAAACAGCGGCAGCAGGATGGGCAGATACTCCAACGTTAGGATGCGCTTGCGGCAGGCGTTACATACGGAAATCTGCACCGGCACAAGGGAGCCGACCGCCGATTTGATCTTGAGGCCGATGATGGAACGCTTGGTACGTTTGGGCTCCGCATGGCCGAGGTCCATCAGCCCGTAGCAGGCGCGCTTGTTGGGATGCTGTATTTTGCAGAGCCTGCAGTCGTCCGTATCAAACAGCGGGTGAATGCCGCCTTCGGGCAGCAGGGAAGCAAGCACACTAAGATCACTTGCAACCTGCTCGCTTTCCTCCTCTTTGCCGTTCATAATGCAAACCTCGCAGGAGGGCATATTCAGAAGATCGCAGTGCGGGGTATGGTAGAGCCTGCACTCTTCGTTGGTGATGACCCGTTTCATTTACGCTCCCCCTTATACGTTGGAGGTGTTTTCGCTTACCTCAACGTTCTTGTACCGCTTTAGCCCGATTCCTGCAGGAATAAGCTTACCGATGATGACGTTCTCCTTGAGTCCGACGAGCGGATCGATCTTGCCCTTAATGGCAGCTTCGGTCAGCACGCGGGTCGTCTCCTGGAAGGAGGCGGCGGACAGGAACGAGTCGGTCGCCAAGCTCGCCTTGGTGATACCAAGAAGTTTGCGCTTTGCGATAGCAGGCTGACCGCCGTTCATAATAACAGCCTCGTTCTCGCGCTCGAAGCGGAAGATATCGATGAGTTCGCCGGGCAGCATTTCCGTATCGCCCGCGTCCTCGATCTGGACCTTTCTGAGCATCTGGCGGATGATGATCTCGATGTGCTTATCGGAGATCTCTACGCCCTGTAACCGGTACACGCTCTGGACTTCCTTGAGCATATAGGCCTGCACGCCCTTAACGCCTTTGATCTTTAAGATATCGTGCGGGTTGATGGAACCTTCGGTCAGCTCGTCGCCCGCCTCCACCGTGTCTCCGTCGCGGACTTTGAGCTTGGAGCCGAACGGGATGAGGTAGGTCTCGCTTTCGCCATCCTCGTTGGAGATGATGGCTTCGCGCTTTTTCTTGCTGTCGCTAAGCTTCACAACGCCGTTGATCTCGGAAATAACCGCAAGACCCTTCGGCTTTCTTGCTTCAAAGAGTTCCTCTACGCGGGGAAGACCCTGCGTGATATCGTCTCCCGCGACGCCACCCGTATGGAACGTACGCATCGTCAGCTGCGTGCCCGGTTCGCCGATTGCCTGCGCCGCGATGATACCCACCGCTTCGCCGATGTTGACTTCGTTGCCGGTCGCCAGGTTGGAGCCGTAGCACTTCGCGCAAATGCCATGTTCGCTGCGGCACGTGAACACCGTGCGGCAGGTGACGGAGTCCAAGCCAAGCTTGTTAATCAGTCTGCACTCTTCCACATCGAGCAAGGTATTTGCCTTGATGAGTATCTCGCCAGTCTCCGGATGGAGTACGTTCTCTGCCGCATAGCGGCCCAGCAAGCGATCGCCAAGCGGCTCAATCACCTTGTTTCCTTCATTGATGGTGGTAAAGCGCATGCCTTTTATGGCTTCACCGCGCACGGCAAAGCAATCTTCTTCGCGAACGATGACGTCCTGGGAGACGTCAACGAGACGACGGGTGAGGTAACCGGAGTCCGCGGTTCGAAGCGCGGTATCCGCCAAACCTTTGCGCGCGCCGTGCGAGGAAACGAAGAACTCAAGCACCGTGAGGCCCTCGCGGAAGTTCGCGCGGATAGGCACCTCGATGATCTGGCCGGACGGGTCCGCCATAAGGCCGCGCATACCGGCCAGCTGGCGGATCTGCGCGGTGCTGCCGCGCGCGCCGGAGTTTGCCATCATGTAAATCGGGTTATAGGGATCAAGCGACTTCATCAGCGCGTCGGTGACGTCGTTGGTGGTCTTTTCCCAAACCTTGATGACACGCTGTTTGCGCTCCGCATCGGAGAACAGGCCGCTGCGGAAGAGCGCGTCGATATTGTCCACTTCCTTTTCCGCCTGCTGCAGCAGTTCCGGCTTTTCCTTGGGCACGGTAATGTCCTGGAAGCCGACGGTGATGCCGCCGCGCGTGGAATACTGGAAGCCCAGCTTTTTGATGTTGTCGAGCACCTCGGAGGTGGTGGTGGGGCCGTGCTTTCTGTAGCAGCTGTCCACGATCTTGCCCAGATCCTTCTTGAGCACCAGGCGGTCAATCTCCAACTGGAAGATATTCTCTTCCTTGGTGCGGTCCACGTAGCCCAAGTCCTGCGGGATGGCGTTGTTGAAAAGCAGGCGGCCAACGGTGGTTTCAATCACCTTACGGCGTTTTTCCCCGTTCCACATACGCTCTACACGTACCTTCACGCGGGCCTGCAGCGAGACGACACCGGTCTGGTAGGCCATGAAGGCTTCGCTTTCGCTGTGGAATGCCTTGCCTTCGCCCTTTGAGCCTGGGCGATCCAATGTCAGGTAGTAGCAGCCGATAACCATGTCCTGCGTGGGGGAAACGACCGGCTTGCCATCCTGCGGCTTTAAAATGTTGTTGGATGCGAGCATCAGGAAGCGCGCTTCCGCCTGTGCTTCCACGGAAAGCGGCACGTGCACGGCCATCTGGTCGCCGTCGAAGTCCGCGTTGTACGCGGTGCAGACGAGCGGATGGAGCTTTAATGCGCGGCCTTCCACCAGCACCGGCTCAAACGCCTGAATACCAAGGCGATGCAGCGTCGGCGCGCGGTTTAACAGCACCGGGTGATCCTTAATAACGCTCTCAAGCACGCCCCAAACCTCGGGACGTACACGCTCGACCATGCGCTTGGCGGATTTGATGTTGTGGGCGTGGCCCTCTTCGACAAGCTTCTTCATCACGAAGGGTTTGAAGAGCTCAAGCGCCATTTCCTTGGGCAGGCCGCACTGGAACATCTTGAGGTCCGGGCCTACCACGATAACGGATCGGCCGGAATAGTCCACGCGCTTGCCAAGGAGGTTCTGGCGGAAGCGACCCTGCTTACCGCGCAGCATATCCGAAAGGGATTTTAACGGCCGGTTGCCGGGGCCCGTTACGGGGCGGCCGCGGCGGCCGTTGTCGATGAGAGCATCCACCGCTTCCTGGAGCATGCGCTTTTCGTTGCGCACGATGATATCCGGCGCCTTCAGCTCCAACAGCCTCTTCAGGCGGTTGTTGCGGTTGATGACGCGGCGGTACAAGTCGTTGAGGTCGGAGGTCGCAAAGCGGCCGCCGTCTAATTGCACCATGGGGCGCAGTTCCGGCGGGATGACCGGAACGACGTCAAGTATGATCCATTCCGGCTTGTTGCCGGATTTTAAGAACGCTTCCACCACCTCAAGGCGTTTGATGGCGTTGGCGCGCTTCTGGCCGGAAGCGTCGCGGATCTCTTCCCTGAGCTGTTGGTCCAACTCCGGAAGTTTAATCTGCTTCAATAATTCCTTGATGGCCTCCGCGCCCATGCCGGCTTTGAATGCCTTGGGGCCGTACTTCTGCTGCGCTTCGCGGTATTCCTTATCCGTTAAAAGGCTCTTGTGCACCAAAGGCGTGGTGCCCGGATCGATGACGACGAAGTTTGCAAAATAGAGAATCTTCTCCAGCGCCCTCGGAGACATATCCAGCAGCATCTTCATGCGGCAAGGGATGCCCTTGAAGTACCAGATGTGGGAGACGGGCGCCGCAAGCTCAATATGACCCATGCGCTCACGTCTGACCTTGGCCCGCGTTACCTCTACGCCGCATTTGTCGCAGATGACGCCCTTGTAGCGCACCCGCTTATAACGTCCGCAATGGCATTCCCAATCCTTGGTGGGCCCGAATATGCGTTCGCAGAACAGGCCGTCCTTTTCCGGTTTGAGCGTGCGGTAATTGATGGTTTCCGGCTTCTTGACCTCACCGTGGGACCATTCCCGGATCTTTTCCGGAGATGCGAGGCCAATTTGTATTGCATCGAAATTCGTCAGTTCAAACAATTCGCGTCTCTCCCTTCCCGCACTCACTCATCGTCGCTGGATTCGTCGTCCAGCAACAACTCGTCTTCCATATCTTCATCCTCTGATTCTTCGTCAAACTCCTCGAAGTCGTCAAACTCTGAGAAGTCGTTCGCGCTCGGCCTGAGTATGGGCGGCGCGTCCTCGGTGCCGGCGATGTTGACGTCGATGACGGAGGGTTCTTCCTCGTCCACCGATTCGCCGATTTCGATGACCTCGCGGGTATCGGAGAGCACCTTGATATCAAGGGCAAGCGATTGCAGCTCCTTGATGAGCACCTTGAAGGATTCGGGCACGCCCGGCTGGGGCACGTTTTCGCCCTTGACGATGGCTTCGTAGGTCTTCACGCGGCCCACGACGTCGTCGGACTTGACGGTCAGGATTTCCTGGAGCGTGTTCGCAGCGCCGTACGCTTCGAGCGCCCACACTTCCATTTCACCAAAGCGCTGGCCACCAAACTGCGCCTTACCGCCCAGAGGCTGCTGCGTTACCAGCGAGTACGGGCCGGTGGAACGCGCGTGGATCTTGTCGTCCACCAAGTGCGCGAGCTTGAGGTAGTACATGTAGCCGACGGAAACCCGGTTTTCAAAGGGTTCGCCGCTGCGGCCGTCGTACAATACCGTCTTGCCGTCTTCGTCAAAGCCGGCCTGCCTGAGGTGGAATTTGATATCCTCCTCCGTCGCGCCGTCGAATACCGGGGTGGCGATATGCCAGCCAAGCTTCTTCGCCGCAAGGCCCAAGTGCAGCTCAAGCACCTGCCCGATGTTCATACGGGAAGGAACGCCGAGCGGGTTCAACACAATCTGCAGCGGGGTGCCGTCGGGCAGGAAGGGCATATCCTCCTGGGGCAAAATGCGGGAAATAACGCCCTTGTTGCCGTGGCGGCCCGCCATTTTATCGCCGACGGAGATTTTGCGCTTCTGCGCGATGTAGACGCGCACCAGCTCATTCACGCCGGGGGAAAGCTCATCCTTATTTTCACGGGTGAACACCTTAACGTCCACGATGATGCCATCTTCGCCGTGCGGCACGCGCAGGGAAGTATCGCGTACCTCGCGCGCCTTTTCGCCGAATATAGCACGCAGCAGACGCTCTTCCGCGGTCAGCTCCGTCTCGCCCTTGGGCGTGACTTTACCAACGAGAATGTCACCGGAACGGACTTCCGCACCGGGGCGGATGATGCCGTTTTCATCGAGGTTCGCAAGCGCGTCTTCGCCGACGTTCGGGATATCGCGCGTGATTTCTTCGGGCCCGAGCTTGGTGTCACGGGCTTCGGTCTCGTGTTCTTCAATGTGGATGGAGGTGAACACGTCATCCTTCACCAGCTCTTCACTGATGAGTACGGCGTCTTCGTAGTTGTAGCCTTCCCAGGTCATGAAGCCGATGAGGATGTTGCGCCCAAGCGCGATCTCACCCATATCGGTGGAAGCGCCGTCGGCCAATACCTGGCCCTTAACCACATGTTCGCCCTTCTCCACAATGGGGCGCTGGTTGAGGCAGGTGCCCTGGTTGGAGCGCTGGAACTTCGTAAGCTTGTAGGTTTTGAAGGAACCGTCCTTGTGGGATTTCACCACGATCCTGCGGGCGGAAACGTTCGCAACCTCGCCGTCTTCCTGCGCGATGATGACAACGCCCGAATCGTGCGCGGCTTTATATTCCATACCGGTGCCTACCACGGGCGCCTCCGGAATAAGGAGCGGCACGGCCTGACGCTGCATGTTGGAGCCCATCAGCGCGCGGTTCGCGTCGTCGTTCTCAAGGAACGGGATCATCGCCGTTGCGACGGAAACGAGCTGCTTGGGCGAAACGTCCATATAGTCGACCTCTTCGCTCTTGACCTCGATAATCTGGTCGAGCAAGCGGGCGACGACGCGGCTCTTTTTGAACCAGCGGGTCTCCGGGTCGATGAGTTCGTTGGCCTGCGCGACGATGAACGGATCTTCCTCGTCCGCGGTCAGATATTCAATTTCATCGGTAATGATATGGTTCTTCGTGTCCACCCTGCGATACGGAGCTTCGATAAAGCCGTACTCGTTGATGCGCGCATAGGTGGAAAGCGAGTTAATAAGCCCGATGTTCGGACCTTCCGGCGTCTCAATGGGGCACATGCGGCCGTAGTGAGAATAGTGCACGTCGCGCACGTCGAACGTGGCGCGTTCACGGTTCAAGCCGCCGGGGCCCAATGCGGAAAGACGGCGCTTATGCGTCAGTTCCGCCAACGGGTTGGTCTGATCCATGAACTGAGAGAGCTGCGAGGAGCCAAAGAACTCCTTGATGGCAGCTGTCACAGGACGGATGTTGATGAGGTTACTTGGCATGGCAACGTCCATATCCTGCAGGCTCATGCGCTCGCGGACCACGCGCTCAAGACGCGTGAGGCCCACGCGCAGCTGGTTCTGTAAGAGCTCGCCCACAGAACGGATGCGGCGGTTGCCAAGGTGGTCGATATCGTCGATTGTGCCGATGTCGTAGTTGAGGCCGATCAGGTAGCTGATGGAGGCCACGATATCATCCGGTACGATATGGCGCGGAATGAGATCGTATACGTGCTCTTTCAAGAACGCCTTCTTGCCCGCGTCATCCATGCTTTCGCACTCTTTCAAGAGCTGCATGAGCGTGGGGAAATGGACGTTTTCGTTGAGGCCCGCTTCCATAGGATCAAACGGCAGTATGCTGCGCGGGTTGATAAACTGGTTGCCCAGCACCTTGACACGCTTGTTTTCAAAGCGCAGCCATACGTAGGGCACACCCGCGTTTTCAATCTCCCTTGCCTTTGCGCGGGTAACGACCTGGCCGGCTTCCGCCACGATTTCGCCCGTAATAGGAGAAATGGCGGCCGCGTCGAGCGTTTGGCCGGAAATACGCCTGGCAAGCGAAAGCTTCTTATTAAATTTGTAGCGACCCACGCGCGCAAGGTCGTAGCGCTTATCAAAGAACAGCGAATTTAAGAGCGTACGCGCGCTTTCCTCTGTGGGAGGCTCGCCCGGGCGCTGGCGCTTATAGATTTCAATGAGACCCTCTTCCACAGAAGAAGTGCCGTCTTTTTGCAAGGTAAGAGTTAAGCGCTCATCCGACCCAAGAAGCTCCTCGATCTGCGCGTTGGTACCATAGCCCAAAGCACGCAAAAGCGCAGTAATGTGCACCTTGCGCTGGCGGTCGATCTTGACGAAAAGCACCTCGTTACTATCCGTCTCATACTCCAGCCACGCGCCCCGGTTGGGGATGACCTGTGTGGAGAATAGCTGCTTTCCCGCCTTGTTGTCGATGGTCTTGGAATAATACACACCGGGCGAACGGACAAGCTGGCTGACGATAACACGCTCCGCACCGTTGATGATAAATGTGCCCTGCTCGGTCATCAGCGGGAAATCACCCATGAACACTTCCTGCTGCTTGACCTCGCCGGTTTCCTTATTAATAAGGCGTACAATAACCTTAAGAGGAGCCGAATAATTGACATCCCGCTCCTTACATTCTTCTACGGAATATTTGGGGTTGTTCCTGTCTATATAATAATCAACAAATTCCAGAACCAACTTCTCGGAATAATCCGTAATGGGTGAGATGTCGTTAAGTACCTCTCGAAGATCCTCAGCCAGAAACCGCTCGAATGAATTCTTTTGCACTTCGATCAGATCCGGCATATCCAGAACTTCGTTGATCCGAGAGAAGCTCATACGTGTCCGCTTCCCCATCTTCACCTCATGCACCATCGCGTTCACTCCTAACCGATGCATACGCATCAAAATCATTCACCTATGCAAGTTCGCACCCCAACCCCCGGCAACATGGGCGCTTTTGCCAATGTACCGTTTGGAGTATTGCCAAATGGGATACTATATAAACCCGATTTCCGCACTTTCGCCAAAAAGGGAAAATGCGCACATCATCCCATACATGTGCAGTTTATAATAATATCATTGCTGCACACAAGTGTCAATATATAATTTTCTTTAGAGGAAACTATATTTCCCGGGCAACAATGTTGCCTTTCATTTTAATTTTGCAAATATCATCCTTCCCGCTGCCGTCTGCAAAACGCTTGTCACCACGGTTTCTACCGTTTCTCCAATATAGCGCCGCCCATTCTCAACAACAATCATCGTACCGTCGTCCAAATACCCTACACCCTGGCCGGATTCCTTGCCTTCCTTTACAACCGCAAGGGTCATTTCCTCCCCGGGCAGCACAACGGGCTTAATGGCGTTTGCAAGCTCGTTGATGTTGAATACCGGTACGCTCTGGACGCTTGCTACTTTGTTGAGGTTATAGTCGTTGGTGATGACAACCCCGCCTAATTCCTGTGCAAGCCTTAATAGCTTTGCGTCTACTTCGGCGATATCGTCAAAATCCCTTTCCTCCACATGCACGGTCATGTTGAGTTCCTTCTGCATGCGGTGCAGGATGTCAAGCCCCCGGCGTCCCCGTCCACGCTTTAAGGAGTCTGCACTGTCGGCGATGTGCCGAAGTTCCTGCAGCACAAAACCGGGCACGACGAGCCTGCCCTCCATAACGCCAGTCTGGCAGATATCAAATATCCGTCCGTCGATGATAACCGAAGTGTCCAGTATTTTGGGGCGCGCCATCATGCTCGTTCGCTCTCTTTTGCCGGAGGATTTGAGCCAATCCGGCTCGGCGAGCTCGCTCCTGCGCCGGATCGCGATACTCACTCCGAGATAGCCGCAAAATACGTAAAGGCCGACATTGATGACGGCCGCAAGCCAGGGCAATGGTATTCGGTTAACCAGTGTGCCTAAAAGCAAAGCCAAAAGAAGCCCTAAGATAAGGCCCAGCACCGTGAAAAAAATATCCGAAAGGGGCATTTTAGAAAGCGTCTCTTCCGTGTTCCGAATGGCCCCGCCAATGGTATCTAGGATCCTGGGTGAAAAAATAAAAAATATAATTCCGAAAATAAGTGCACCCATCACATAGATCATCACCAGCGCCCAGGTCAAAAGCGAAACATGGATGCTTGTTGCGCCGAATGCCATAATGATGTTATCCACCAGCACAATCGCTCCGCAGCCAAGCGCCGCGCCCAAAAGCATAATAACGACGCGCAGCATCTTTCGTACCAAAAGCATTCACCTCTTCATATTTGTTGATGGAAAGGATCTAATCGCCCATGACGGCTAAAAACGTCTCTTCCTCCTTTCCGCTTGCGGCGACGAGTTCCGCAAGCAAGACCTGTTTTGCCGTTAAAAACATCTTGCGCTCCCCCGCTGAAAGCCCACGATCCCGCTCGCGGCGGATGAGGCTCTTTACAACATCAGCTACGCCATAGATTTCGCCTATGCGCAGCTTCTCTAAATTTTCCCTGTATCGCTGGTTCCAATTGTCGCTTTCCGGCTGTACGGCCTCCAGGAGATACTCGCGTACCCGATCGCATTCCTCCGCCTGAATAACCGGGCGAAGCCCCACGCTTGCAGCGGAATGTACGGGCACCATGGCCGTCATCTTCCCGAGCACAAAGCGCAGCATGTAATACGACTTGGTTTCACCGAGTACCTCTTGCTCCTGTATGGCTTCTATGACCCCAACCCCGTGCATCGGGTAACAAACCCGCTCGCCAACTCGGAACATACGTGCGCCTCCCTTCGCCAAAGCATAAGTCCCTATCCTTATGATAGCGTAAGAGAGGCGGCAATGTCAAACGCGTATTTTATCACAGCAGTTTTCGGTTGTCAACGCAAATTTGTGCTTTGTTCTATCTGACGCGGTTCAGATTTCTCCAGCCTTTCCCAAGACACGCAGCCAGTATCGGTATTTGCCGCATTAACAAAGCCCGTTAAGGCACCAGCCCGTTGACTGCCACCAGATTGTCCTTGGCGGAGCCTGTCTTGCGGTCCAGGTAGAACCGGGTGATATCTTCAATCGCAGGCCCGCCGGCTTTCGAACCGGATTGGCCATATGGCAGACAGGTGACGATGACGATCTCCGGGTTGTCGCGCGGGAGCAGGGTGACAAACCACCCGGTATTTTCAATATCCACGTTGCCGGAAGCGGAAATCTGCGCCGTTCCGGATTTGCCGATAATCTGGGAAAGATACCCGGTTTCCGAGTTGACGAACTCCGGCGTGAACGCTGACGCTGCAGTACCGCGGTCCTCGGGGGACACCACGCCCTTTAACCCTTCGCGGATGGCCTGCCAGTATTCGTCCGGCGCCTCAATTTTATTGTAAACGGTAGGCTCGTAAAGCTTAACGACGGAACCGCTTTCATCCAATATCCGGTCCACGATATGCACGTCGTACACCGTACCGCCGTTGCCAAAAGTCGCCGCATAGCGCGCGATAGCGACGGGCGTTGTAAGAGTGGACGCCTGGCCGATGCCCGCACGGATCGTCATGGTGGGCTTCCATTGCAGCTCTGTAAGCATGGAGCTGATTTCGTTGACCCAGTTCTGCTCCTGCGTGATTCCGATGGGAAGGCCCAACTCCTCATTGAGTATACGGCGGATGTCTGGGCCAAACTGCGTATCGGATACGCCCTTCTGGAGTTCAATTAGCTTTTCCGCGCAGGTCTTCACCGCTTCCTCGTCGACTTCCATGGTACGTCTTGTCAAAATTTCCTTGAGATAGCGTTGCAGGGCGTTGTATACATAGTTGGGCAGGCTGCTTTTCTGTTGCCCGATGGGTACTTTGTTGTCATATAATACGCTCTGCCCGCCAACATGGCTCGATAGTTCCCCCGGCAGCTCGATACCGGTGGATGTTCCTAAGCCCAGCCTTGTGGACCAATCGTTGAGCCGTTCTATACCCAGTTTCTCCGCCACCGTATAAAAATAGTAATTGCAGCTCACGGTGAGCGCTCTGGAAAGGTTCAGGTGCTGGTGGTCCGCAAGCTTTCCCTGCGCAACAGCCCAGCATTCGGGAGCATTCCGGGTAATGGGTGTTCTTTCCCCATTCTCGTCTATCTCATAGAGAATATACGGGCCCCCATCGTTGATCTCGGTGGTGGTGGTGATTTCACCTTCCATCAACCCCGCAAGGCCGGTCGCCATCTTAAATATGGAGCCGGGCGCCAGGCGGGAAGCAATGGCACGGTTGAGCGTGGGCATGCTGGAGCTTTTGAAGAGCGCCTCGGCATCCTCGGTGGACAGCCCCGCAATAAACATGTTGGGGTCAAAGGACGGATAGGAAGCCATGGCGAGCACCTTACCCGTATGGATATCCAGCACCACGATGCTGCCGGTTTCCGCCATTTTGATTTTTGAAAGGTCGGAACGCTTTTTCAGGTAATCGTCCCGCTTGTCGATGAGCAACTGCTCCTCATATACACGGATCTTTTCTATTGCTTTCTTTAACGCGGCTTCCGTTACCGTCTGCAGCGGCAGGTCGATGGTGAGCATCACGTCGTCCCCATTGGATGCGGGCGTTTTCTCCAAAGACCGGGTGATGGTGCCGCTTTTGTTCTTTTCAATCGTTTGGGTACCGCGCTGCTTGCTGGTATTGGCGGTGAGGTATTTTTCCATGGTCTTCTCCACGCCCGCCACGCCGATATAATCGTTGTAGGAATACCCCATTCTGGTCATATCCACAACGGTCTGGTTTTTATCGTTTTTGTCAAATATGTCTTTAATGCCGCTGTAATCCTCCGGGGTATAGCCCATGCGCTGCATGCCGTCCTCGGTCATTTCATCGGTCACTTGCCGCCCGAGATAGCCCAAAATATGCGCCGCAGTCGTCCCCCAGGGGTATACGCGCGAGGTGCTCTGCACGGTCTGGATTCCTAAAAGCTCACCCTTTCGCATATCCAGCTGTGCCACGACCTCCATAGGCACGTTGAACGCAATCGTCACCGGCTCATACGCCCGCCATTTGTTCATGTTGACCTCCTGGCGGATGGACATGACCTTCACCGCCTCGGAGAACGGCAATTCCTCGGGAATTTTCCAGGCTTTCCTAAGTTCGCGGTAAGCGTCCGCAGCCGAAATCCATTGGCTCATATCGTTTTCGTCCTTCATACGAAAGGCCATGACGTTGCAGAAGTTTTTATAGCGCGCCTTAATGGCGTCTTGGGATTCGACGCCCCATTTGTAATACAGTTCCCCGCTTTCATTCATTTGGATATAAGACGTGTCGATGATGGTTCCGCCGCCGGCTTCGATGATGGAGATCGCTTCCAAAAGCGATTCGGTGTAGAGCGCGCTATCTCCCGCAGATGTCCGTTCCGGGTCACGGTAAAACTGCACATTGTAGCTGGTGGAATCATACGCAAGCGGAATGCCGTTTCTGTCCAATATCCTTCCGCGGGCACCTGTCGTATACATAGTACTCGTACTTAAGCTGGCGGCGGTTTTTGCATAGGCCTCGCCTTCTGCCAGGGTCAGGCTGCCAAGCTGCATGATCAGCGCAACCATCATGACCACCATGGCGAGCGCCAAAATTGCAAATCTACCTTTCGCCTTGTTCTTCATTTCAAATCCTTTCTGGGGAGGGTCCTACTACCCGTCAATGGCTCAGGCGGTCGAACTGCCTGCGCTTGACCTGCCGGGCAAGAAGGGGTTTTAACACAATGTGCATGAGCGCACACAGCACGCCCGTTAAAACGGCGCTGGGCAGAATGTATCGAATTAAAATTCCCGCAAACGGGAACTGCGCCCCGCCGGCCGCCCTAATGACGGCAATCACAAAATCCTTCACAAACCCCGCCACCGCAGCTGCCGCTGCAGGTACGATGAGGTTATCCGAATAGAACTTTTTGTAGAAAAAACCTGCGGAGAGACCCGCAATCAGGTAAAGGGCGCCGTAAAGCCCCAGGCTGGTTCCAAAAAAGAGATCCATTATGAGCCCGCCAATAAGCCCGTACACCGCGCCGAAGATCGGCCCCTGCAGAATGCCGAAGCTCACCGCCGCTCCAAGCATTGCGTCCGGCCGGATATCAAGAAGATTGATGCGCGCAAACACGACCGAATCCAATTGTATGCAGATGAGCATCGTCAAAAACGCGGTCAGCTTCTTATTCATTGACTCCCCTCCGCTTCCGGCATTCCTACCACCACCATGATCTCTTCCAGATGCCGGAAGTCAACCAAAGGCTGGACAAGGGCATTGCTGCCGCTATCGCTTGAGCGGCTCACGGAAATGACCTCTCCCACCGGCAGGCCCTTCGGGTATATGCCCCCGATGCCGCTTGTGACGATCTTATCCCCCGGGATTAAATCGCTGTCCGAAGGGAGGTAGTAAAGCTCCAGCTTGTCCGCAGCGTTGCCCACCTCAAGCATCCCGCGCACCATGCCGGAGTCCCTTGTGCGCTCTACCATGACGCTGACGCTTACACTCGAATCGATGGCGGAAACCACCTTGCTCCAGGTGGCGCCCACATCCGTTACATGCCCCACCAAGCCCTTGGCGTTGACAACGGGCATGTTCTTTTCCACACCCTGGCTGCGCCCAACGTTGATGGTAAACGTATCAAACCAAATTCCCTGGCTGCGCCCAATGACGGTGCCTGTCACATAGGTCAGGTCCGGGGTATTGTCCGTAAACGCCAAGAGCTGTTTTAACCGTTCATTTTCAGCACGCAGCGAATCCATCTCGCCCAACGATTGCTCCAATTGGGAGACATACACCTTGAGCTGCTGGTTTTGCACATCCGCATCGGTGGTGTTGAGCAAATTCTCCATAAAGGAGATGATCGAATCCGACGCGCGCGAAGCAAATGACTGCACGGGCTGCAGCACCGTGCCCACCGTGCTTTCCACGAATGTGAGCGTCCGCCCCCCCGATGTAAGCGCGGCAAGCAATAGCAGCAATACGACTGCGATCATCGCGATGAGCAATGGCTTATTTTCGAGCAATCTGCGCATGGATACGCCTCTTTTTGTACGCTGATATATACTCAGCGCATTATCTTCCTCATTATAGCATATGGCAAAGCTCCCGCAAGCAGGGCGGGAAAAGGTTTACAGGAGAGTCATAATCACGGTCGGGAAAGTGGGTATACCACTTTCCCGAGGTTTTCCGAGCAGGCTTGACGGAGCAAGCCTGCTCGCAAGGTGTCCCATCTGACCCGCATGTCATCAGATGGGACGGATTTTAAATGCGTTCTCTAATTTTGCTTGCGTTAGCGGGGCGGCGGAGCGCCCCGCAATGCAAGTGAAACAAATGTGCAGCCAAATTAGGCTGCACATTCTGCTTTCCTATTTTTATATGCGTTGATACGGGATGCCGCTATACCGCACGGCTCCGATAATAGGAGATGTTCTCCACCGCAATGCGCGCGCCTTCCACCACACAGTCCAGAGGTTCCGGCGCAAGATACGCCGCAATGCCCGTTTCAGCGGCAAACAGCTCGGGCAGACCATTCAAGAGCGCGCCGCCGCCAGTCAAGCAGATGCCCCTGTCGTAAATATCTGCCGAAAGCTCGGGCGGCGTTACGGAGAGTACCTCGCGTACACAGGAGAGAATGGTCAGTACCTGCGGCAGAATTGCGCGGTAGACCTCCATGCCGGTGAGCGTCAACGTGCGCGGTAGGCCGGAGGAAAGCTCCCGCCCGCGTACCTCCAGCTTGCGCGTGGAACCCGGCAGCGCCGAACCCAGCGCGATCTTGATTTCTTCAGCCGTACGCATGCCGATGGACAGGCCATAGGTGTGCCGTACATATTCCATGATCCCATGGTTGATATGCGTTCCACCCGCCCGGACGGAGTGCTTTTCCACAACACCGCCTAAAGCGAGTACCGCAGCGTCAGTCGTCCCGCCGCCGATATCGACCACCATGGACCCTGCTGCTTCTTCCACCTGAAGTCCCGCGCCGATTGCGGCGGCCACCGGTTCGTCCAGAATGAATGCCGCGCGCGCGCCCGCGTTGCGAGCCGCGTCTTCCAGCGCACGCTTCTCCACCTCCGTCACGCAGCCGGGGACGCAGAGCACCGCGCGTACACCTGCGCGCCGCGCGAACGAACCCATGGATTTTTCTATAAAGTGCCGAAGCATGGCCTCGCACAGCCGAAAATCCGCTACCACGCCGTCCTGGAGCGGGTGTACAATCTGCACCGTCCCGGGCGTTCTGCCCAGCATGCTGATAGCGTCGTTTCCTACGGCAATGATGCGCTTCTCCTTATCCAGCGCAACCGCGCTCGGCTCCCGAAGCACAATTCCATAGTCCCTGCGCGCAATCAGGGTGTTGACCGTCCCCAAATCAATGCCGACATCGCGGCTGAACAGCCCCGCAAAACCCAATGCCATACCTTACTTCCTCGCTTTCCAAAAAACCGGCCTCCGCCAAGCCGAATGCAACGTAGAGAATTTTATGGCGGATATTATATGGAAGTATTGCCAAGAAGTGTGCCGTTTCATACACAAGGAAGCAAACTGTTGATAAAAACACATCGGCTGCATATAGGAACCTGTTGTTATTCGTATGGATTCTTCCATCAATTATTCGCAAACCTCCGATAATATCTTTAAACATTCCGGTACCCTCATTTTTTTCTGAACTTTTCGGCCTATTCCCTCATTCATGGCGGATGTTTTGAAAGATTACTGCCCAACATCGAAGATAGGAAGAAAGAAATAGACATTGGCGGTATATATGTGTTACGGTATGAACGAATGAAACATAGATCGATGGTGAATTATGAATAAAACACGCCTCTTGAACAGGTTTCTACGTTATGTCGCATGCGAAAGCGAGACGGGTAACGAACAGGCTTTCTGTAAGTTAATGGAGCAGGAGCTTCTTCGGATAGGGCTTCATGTCGTACGGGACGACGTTTCCCAGAAGTGTGGTTCAAACGGATTTAATATCTATGCCAGTCTTCCCGGCACAGGTGAACCTCTGCTTTTAAGCGCGCATCTTGATACCGTATCCCCCGGGAGCAACATCGAACCCGTTATTGAAAACGGCGTCATCCGCTCAAAAGGCAACACCATTCTGGGGGCCGACGATAAATCCGGCGTTGCAGCGATTGTAGAAGCGATTGAAAGCGTAATCGAGCAGAATACGCCCCACCGTCCCTTGGAGGTACTCTTCTCAGTCTGTGAGGAAGTGGGCCTTTTGGGGTCCAAACATGCGGATTATTCCCTGATCCAAAGCCGTCAGGCCATTGTACTGGACAGCAGCAAAAACGGCTGCATCATCAACCGCGCGCCTGCCAACGTCCATCTGCATGTTGAAATCAGGGGCAAGGGTGCGCACGCAGGTATTTCACCCGACAAGGGTGTCCATGCCCTCAAAGCCGCGGCGCTTGCGGTAAGTAATATCCCCTGTGGGTTCGTGGATAACAACAGCGTGATGAACGTTTCTAATTTCCTTGCACCCGGCAAGACCAATGTGGTGCCCGAGCACGCTTCCTTTGATATCGAGATTCGCTCTTTTGAGGAAGATCTGCTTCAAATGCATGCCAAAAATGCTGAAAGCGCGGTAAAAGCCGCCTGCGAAGCGTTAGGCGCGAAGTACAGCATCACGCAGGAGCGGCATTCGGATGTGCTCTATGTGCCCGAATCAAGCCCGCTTTTGAAAGACCTTCTCAATGTTTACGAAGAGATTGGCGTCAATATAAAAATCGACAGAACGTATGGCGGCTCGGATGCCACTTGGCTCTTTTACAATGGTATCGATGCGCTAAACGTCGGCACGGGCATGTCCGACGCGCATGCGCTAACCGAGCATATTGCCGTTTCGGACCTCGAACAAACCGCCCGCATGGTCGAGCGGATGATCACGCGTTTATAACAGTTTGGGAACCCAAAAGGGCCGGAAATTCCGGCCCTCTTTTTAATGATTTGGGGGGTACATTGGGGCTCCGCCCCAACCCTGTTTAGGGCCGTAACGGCCCTAAGAACCCATATGGAGCAACGTCTTGAAATAGGACGTTGCCGAATGAGGTTTTTCACAAAGTCGGTACGTCCCTTTAGTGGGAAGTAACGCCCTTGTAAAGTATCTTTTGAAAACCAAAAGGGCCGGAAATTCCGGCCCTCTTTGCTATTCATCCTGAATCCGTTTATATCGCCCTTGTCGCCTGCTCGAGCCAAGCCTTCTCTTCTGCGGGCAGGTGCGGCGCAATCTCCTCATATACGCGGCTGTGGTAGGCATTG
>JAEZIE010000064.1 GCA_023416175.1 Bacillota bacterium | reverse complement strand
TGCTGATACGTATGAGCTGTTAAACGACCTTTCCGAAATGGGCTTTGGCGGCAACACCAGCACGTTTATCTGGAACAGCTTGGGCACCACCATATACGCCATTACCGGCGTATCCGGCATCGAGCTGCATCAGTTCGATTACTCCATACCCGATGAAGCAAGCCGCCACAGCCTGGTGGACCGCAACAGCGTGGACGAAGGCTCTCTTGGCTTCTATGACGGGGAACTATATTTTGCGCATGCGACAATGGAAGGCGGCTCCATGCTCTACCGCATCAAGCCGGAAGGCGGCGTACGCAAGCCCTTCCGCAGCGGCAGCCGGTTCATTATCTCCTCCGATGCACGCTATATGGCAATCGTAGAATCCAACGAAGGCACCACTGCGGCGCAGGGCAGCGCCCTGACTCTCTATGATACCGCTACCGGCAGCACCTCGACCATCACGGACGCGTTTTACCCCTACGATGCGCTGTTCTCCAAGGACTGCACGCGGCTCTACTACATAGAAAGCCGCATATCCGGCGGTCAGACAGAGGACGATACCGCTACCGGCGGCGAGGGCGATACCGTGACAGACAATTCCGGAGATTCCGCTGATACCGCCACTCCTCCGCCAACAGACAGCGCAGCGCCCACGCAGACGCCGGAACCCGCCAGCACCGCCGACCCATATCCCTATACGCTGTGGGTGTACGACATCGCCACGGGCAAAAGCGAGCGCTTAATCGATCTTTCAGCGCCGGAACTTTATGCCGGAATCAGGAACGACACGCTCATATTGAACTGTTATGAAACAAACGATGCCGGTACGTTTATCCGCGCAGCCTATTTACTGGACCTGAATGCTCTGCTTTCCTCTGACGCGCAAAGCACGCCTGCACAATAAGCATCACCTTCTTACCGCCAAGGAGGGTCCTATGGAACGCGTACCAAAAGAGTCTATGCCCAACATCGCATCTCTGTTTGGCGGATGGGACGAAACGCTTCTTTGGTCCTGCCTGCAGGGCTACATGGGGGAAGCCTGGGCGAATGATTCAAAAGCTCCCGCCTCTGCGCAGATCATCATTGGCGATTTCTGTTTTTTCGCGGGCGTTCCCGACATTACGCTTGTAAAAAATATCCCCGCGTCGTTCCCCTCTAAATTGATTCTGATGATCCCGCAAACTGAGCCTTGGGCGGAGCTGATTGAGCAGACCTATCCGGGTAAATTTAAAAGGTCACTTCGCTACGCCATCAAAAAAGAGCCGAACATACTTGACCGGAACAGGCTGCAGCGCTACATCGACGCGTTGCCGCCTGGTTTTGTGCTTTCCATGATGGACGAGACGCTCTATCACAAGGCCAAAGCCGAGACATGGTCACGGGATTTGTGTTCCCAGTTTCCGACTTGGGCATCATTTCAAGAGCATGGAATCGGTGTGATGGCGCGCTATGGAGACACCCCCGTTTCCGGGGCCGCCTCCTATACGGTATATGACAAAGGAATTGAGATTGAGGTGGATACCGAGCCAACATTCCGGCGCAAAGGGCTTGCGCTTGCCTGCTGCGCGATGCTCATATTGGCCTGCCTCGATAGAGGGCTTTATCCAAGCTGGGACGCGCATGATCTTAATTCCGTAGCGTTGGCGGAAAAGCTGGGGTATCATTTGGACAAGGAATATACAACCTACATCGTTGCCGCAGAAAAAGAGCGAAAGGACGTGCTAGCATTCAGCTAAGGCTGATTTGCGGCTTACCGCTTATGAGTCCGGTGGCATCACACAGGATGGGCATGTGTTCAAACAATCCCGCATCGTTTTTATAAGCACGCCGCTGGTGTCCCCGCTGTATTCCCAAAACATAATGCCTGCCAACCCCTGCCAAAGTATGTACTCGCATTTGCAGCAAATGGAGCACTCGTCGTCATAGCTGAAAAAAGTCTCGCCGTTAAACAGCCAGGGCGCCTTTGCCTCCTCGTCCCAATACCGGACATAGCCGTTCTTGTTGATATAGTTTTCCACAAGATCGCTATAGGAGCCCCCATATTCCCCAACGCTTGAAGCTGTCTGATACAAGCCCCCGTTGCGATCGGGCACGCCCGTCCATTTGCGCGCATAAAACGCCGCGCCTATTATAATTTTCCGGCGTGGAACGCCCGCCTTCAGAAAAGCCTGCACGGCGCTTGCGGCGCTGATGAGGTAAAGATCGCCGGTGGAGCTACACAGGTTTGTGTGGTGCCCGGTAAAAGTTTGAATGCCGCCGCGCAGGTCGTATGTCATCACCAGCACATAATCCAGATATTGCTGGGCGATGCCCATCTGCGTTCCGGCAAGATAAAAGCCGCCTGCCCCCGCGGCAATGGTCAGCAGCGGCCTATTGCCCTCGCATGCATCGAGTGCGGCGCGCACCGACGCCAGCAACAGCGTGAAATTTGTTCTGTCCGCGGGACTGGAGGCGATTCCGGCCGCGCTGATGGTGGGATACTCCCAATCGAGATTAATCCCGTCCAAATCCAGTTCGTATACCGCCCTGGCGCAGCTTTGTGCGAAGCTTTTACGTCCGGCCCGGGTCGACGCCGCCTGGGAAAATCCGTCCGCGCCCCAGCCACCCACCGAAAGCAGAATTTTTAAACGGGGATTTATCATGCGCAGCCTGGCAATCTCCCCCATGTTTTTCAAATGATCGTATACAATGCGGTTGTCCCGAATCAGTGCAAATGCAATGTTGAGATGAGTAAGTATACAGGCGTCCTTCGCCGAAACCGTCGGCAGCGTATTGTCCAATACGTAGGCGGTGATGCTTTCTCCCATTCTCCTCCTCCTTCGATTGATACAGAAGTATCATCAATGTGCAATTCGGCCCGCGGAACAAAGTCCGATACATCTTATAGCCAGCGTATGCGAAACGAACGGAGAGAGTTACCTGCATTGGACACTGTGAAAAAACATCGCCGACCCTTCCGGCGACCCTTCCATTCACTTTTCCTAGGCTTTGGTTTGGGACGAAAGGTCCCCCGGAAGCATCAGGCATGACAAGAGGCTGCCCCGCATTGGTTGGGACAGCCCCATCATTCTGTTTGAATTCCTTACTTTTTCGTCTTTGGCTTAAAGATTACCGCAAAAAGGTACCCGAAAAAAATCGCCGCCGCAACGCCGCCCGCAGTGGCCGTGATGCCGCCTGTGAACGCGCCTAACACGCCGTTTTCCTGCGCCCCTTTGATTGCGCCCTTGCACAGGGCGTACCCAAATCCGGTCAACGGGACGGTCGCCCCGGCTCCCGCCAGATCAACGAGCGGCTTGTATACCCCGATGGCCGTGAGAAATACGCCCGCCGTCACGAACAGGACCAATATCCGCGCTGGCGTCATACGGGTTAGACTAATCAGCAATTGTCCGACGACGCAGATCAAACCGCCAATCACAAATACCATCAGATAATCAAAAAACATGGTTAGTCCCTCTCCAGCACGACAGCGTGCGCAATGCCCGGGATGCTCTCCCCCTGCATGGTGGCGTCCGGGCTCATCAACGCGCCCGTCGCCAAAAACAGTATGCGTTTCCACGTGCCTTTCTCCAAATGATGCAAAAGGTGCGCGCTTAATACAACGGCAGAACATCCGCAGCCGCTTCCGCCGCAATTGACATTCTGCTGCTGCGCATCGAACACAAGGTTCCCGCAGTCAAGGTGCCTGCCTGCGATATCCACGCCCTCATCCATGCACAGTTCATGCAGCATTTCCGAACCAAAGCTGCCCAAATCGCCGGTTACGATGGCGTCGTAATACGTTGCAGGACGTCCCATATCGGCAAGGTGCGTCAGGATGGTCGAGCACGCTGCCGGCGCCATGGCCGCGCCCATGTTGGCGGCGTCCGTAATGCCCATATCGATGACCGTACCGATGGTCCCGCTTTCAACGTGGATATTGCGAAATACCGCGGGGCCCTTCTGCGCTTCCAATATTGGCTCAGCGCTTAATATTACTGCGCCCGCACCCGTCACGGTCCGTTGCGCGGTGGGCGGGCTGGTAGTACCCATTTCCAGCGGATAGCGGTACTGCCGCTCCGCCGTGGAAAAATGGCTGGAGGCCGCGCAGGCCACATGATCCGCAAAGCCGCCGTCTATGAGCATGCTGCCCACCAGCATCGATTCCGCCATCGTGGAGCATGCGCCGTACAGGCCCAAAAAGGGAATGCCGAGTTGCCGCGCCGCATAGTTGGCGGTGATGATCTGGTTTAACAGATCGCCCCCCAAAAGACAGTTGAGCTTCTTGGTGTCCCAGTTCACTTTGGTCAACGCCAGGCGGACGACCTGCTCAAACATTTTGCATTCCGCCTTTTCCCAGCTGGCTTCCCCCCATGTATCGTCGGTTAGTATCATGTCAAACGCAGGTCCCAAGGGGCCCTTGCCTTCCACGTCTCCCACGATATTGGCGGTGCTTAAAACCCTGGGCATTTTTTCAAACGCCACAGTATGTTCCCCACGTCTTTTTGACGCCGTCATTCGTTCCTCCGGTTATAATTAAACTAAAATAGCAAAGAAAGCAGCCCGACCAAAATCGAGCTTGAAATGCCGTATACCAGTACCGGGCCCGCAAGGCTAAAGAGCTTTGCGCCAACGCCCATCACGTATCCTTCGGTTTTGTGCTCCATTGCCGGGGCAACAATGGAATTGGCAAAGCCCGTAATAGGCACGACAGAACCGGCTCCCGCAAACGCGCCGATTTTGTCGTACACGCCCAACCCCGTTAAAAATGACCCCAAAAACACCAACACAATAGCGGTATAGATGGCTACGTCCTCTTCGTTTAGCTGAAACCAGCGCTCCCCCGTATCGTGGATGAGCTGGCCGATGCAGCAAATGATACCGCCTACTAAAAATGCTTTCAGGCACATGGTAAAGGTCTTGCTCTTTGGCGCGCGATCCTTTACCATGGCCTGATACGCTTGCGCTTTTTTGTCGTTCTGCACGATCAAACAGTTCCTCCTTATTTGTTTTCCGGCTTATGAGCAGCCGGGCCCCCGCTGTCGAACCGGTTCCACATAAGGATGATAACGCTGCTCCCGCTCACCAGGCCCCATCGAGCCTGCATTCCCATGGATATCCGGCACGGGGAACGCCGCATATTTTCTCATTTGAGCGTCTCCTCCAATCGAAGATATGCTTCGAGCGCCTCCGGCTCTTCCACCTTGGGCCCCTGTACCAGTTGCGCGTTTCTGTATACGTTCTCCCCGGAGCGCGAGAGAATAAAAATGCTTGTGAGCACCGCAGCCAACAGGAATAGCAGTATCAACACAAGGAACCACATTCTTTTTTTTGCCATAGGTACACCTCCTTTGCTCTTAGCATGCACAGAATGCGGCGTTTCTATGATATGAACTGATGCGGCCCTTCCTGCGCTTTCTTCTTTTGGCCCTGCCGTGCTGACAAGTCAAAGTTCAACAGGTATAAAAAAGGGGAGCAGGCAAATTGCCTTCTCCCCCGGACAATGTATTCTTTTTGATCAACCGGCCCTTTTCAATAGGCAACGACTAAAAAATCAATGGTCGTTGTCGCGGTTCCGTAAAAAGCTGGGTACGTCAAGGTTGCTGTGTTTATCGCGCGGAACATAGGTGCGGGGCGGTTCTTCCTGCTGCTCTTCCATCCGGCGCGGCGCGGGTACCACTGGCTGGCGCGGCGGCTGCCAGGGCACTTGCGGCTCCTTTGCCACAACGGAACTAAGCGGCTCGCGCATATCGCGTACAGTCATGCGCTGGCGCGGCGGCTGCAGCTGCTCCATATCCGATACCGTTTCAAAGCCTGTGGCAATGACGGTAATCCTGAGGCTGTCGCCCATCTCCTCGTCGATCCCCGCGCCCCATATGATGTTGGCGTCCGGGTCGGCGGTGGCCTGGATGAGCTCCGCCGCTTCGTTGACTTCGAACAGGCCGAGATCCGTGCCGCCGGTGATGTTCATCAGCACGCCCTTCGCACCATTGATTGTGGTCTCCAAGAGCGGGCTTTCTACCGCCTGGCGTGCGGCTTCTACAGCGCGTTTGTCGCCGGAGGCCGTGCCGATGCCCATGTGGGCCATTCCCTTTTCTTTCATAATGGAGCGCACATCCGCAAAGTCCAGGTTGATCATACTGGGCACGGCAATGAGATCGCTGATGCCCTGTATGCCCTGACGCAGCACATCATCCGCAACGCGGAGCGCATCCACAAGGCTTGAGGTTTTTACAACATCCAGAAGCCTGTCGTTTGGGATGGTGATGAGCGTATCCACGGCGGGTTTTAGCATCTGGATGCCGGTTTCGGCGTTTCGCATACGCACCTTGCCTTCGAACTTAAATGGCTTGGTGACAACGCCCACCGTCAGTATGCCCATTTGTTTGGCGCATTCAGCCACGACGGGCGCAGCGCCCGTACCGGTTCCACCGCCCATACCTGCGGTAATAAACACAAGATCCGCGCCCTTTAGCGCCTCGGTGATTTGATCGCGGCTTTCTTCGGCAGCCTTGCGCCCGATATCGGGATCGGCACCCGCGCCAAGGCCTTTTGTAAGCTTCTCTCCGATCTGTATTTTCTGGTTGGCGCGTGAGAGATACAGCGCCTGCTTGTCCGTATTCACGGCGATAAACTCCACGCCGCGCAGGCCGTATTGTATCATGCGGTTGACGGCATTGTTGCCCGCCCCGCCGACGCCCACAACCTTTAGCTGTGCAAATTGGCCGCTTTCAAAATCCATTTCCAACATTCCGCTTCCCCCTTTGTAAGGCCGGTTGAATGAGCCCAGGATAGTTCGTTTTTATGAATGAACAATTTCATTTTACAACATTTCAGTCCACTAAAAATGCTTTCGCGTCCTATTTCACAAAAAGTTCTTTTAATCTCTGCAGTACGCCGCCTTCGTTATGCGCATATGCATCCTCATCGGCGGTGTGCAAAACAAATTCCATTGTTCCGAACACGCTTGCATAGTTGGGGGAATTCATACGCGGCATCCAAGGCATGTCCTTGCGGACAATGGCGCCGAGCATCTCCTCCAGATATTCGCGGCTGCCGCGCATCAGGGCAAGGCCTCCGCCGGTCAGGCAGATGGAAGGCTGCTTGTCCGTATCGATGCCCAAGTCCCGCATCGTATCATCCACCAGGAAGCAGAGTTCTTTTGCGCGTTCCTCAATGATGTACTGGATGGTGGCGCGCTCTACGCTCTTAGTACCTTCGGCGGTACGAATTAGCTCCGTACTGTCCTGATAATCCTGCGAGAACATGTATTTGCGCTTCACCTGTTCCGCAGCCGTCTGCGTCACATTGAGGCCATACGCAAGGTCGTTTGCAAAGTGCATGCCGCCAAGCTCTACGGTATCCGAAGCGACGATTGCAGAATTCAGTACTACGCTCACATCCGTATGGGTGTAGCCAACGTCGAGGAGTACTGAGGGCTTGCGCCTGTCTTTTTCCGGAATAAGCATCAAGGCTGAAGCAAGCGGCGCGCTGATGCATACCCCAGCATGCAGGTGCATCTGCTCGATGGCTTCCTGCACCGGTTTTAAGAACTTCTCGCACACATACACATGCGAGACCATCGCCTCAATACGAGAGGCCGAAGCGTTTGCAGGCAATTCGTGCTTTTGCGCCCCATCCAGTATGAACGAATAGGGTGTGCTGTGTATGAGCCTGCAACCTTCAAGAGGCTCTTTGGGAAGCGATGTATTTATTAGCATATCGATATCCGCGCCGGTTATGCGTTTTGGCGCAGAATCGAACGAAAGCGTGCCCGTTCCTACGTATAGCCTGCAAAACGGCGCTGGAATGGAAATGGAAATTTCCCTCAGCTTAAACCCGCATTCGCGCTGTGTTGCCTGCAGGCTCTCCATAATCGCCCGCTGCAATTCCTTTATATTGGAAAACGCGCCAAAACGGTAGCCGGAATAGTTTCTCACATCCGCGCCGTAGACCACTAAGCCGTCCTGACCGGCACGGCCTGCACACATGCTGACAACTTTGGAGCTGCCAATGTCAAGCACCACTGCATGCTTCAACGGTGTTTCCTCCGTTTTTATGGTTTTATTGGGATTAGCCATACGTACACAAAAATAATATACCATATTTGGTATCCTTTGTGCAACGGGAGTACAAAATGTTCCATGCTAACCCATATAAACCCATTTCAAAATAGCAGATATAGCCCTTTTCGCACGATTTTTTCGCGCTACTCTGCGCTTTGTATGCATTCGCCCGGCGATTTTTCGGGCGCTTAGCAGGTTGCTGGCCGTATTCCTGAAGATTTGGCGTTCGCGGTTCCTGCTTCGTCGGGCGGCAGCGTTCCTTCTACTCCGTTTCAGAAGGCTCAGGCGTCGTTTCCGGCGTTTGCTCGGGTTCCGGTAAGGATGCTACCTCCGCCGGAGCATAGATCGCACCGCCTTTTGCGCTTACGTCCAGCGTTCCGCCTGAAACTCCGCTTTTGCGCAGCGAGGGCAGCGCATCCCGCATCCAGGAGAGCTTTTCGGAAAGGCCATCGGGCTGGCCAAGCATAACCGTAATATTCTCCGTCGTGTACAGGCAGACATTGAGCGGGTTGGAGAGGTCCGCTCGCGCGACGTCTTTTATTAGATCGAGATTTTCAAGCTCCAGGATGAGCGAAAGAAGCACCTGTGTTTGCAAATCGCTCGCCGTACCGATCTGCTCGTTGACCTCAAAGCCGATATTGGACATACCAGAAACGAGCAAAAGCTTCTTTAAATCGCTGCCTTTTCCGATGGAGAGCACATGCCCGGTATCGTCTATGATGACATCGTACTCCTGGCTCCGGATGGCCGCGACCTCGCGCCGTTCCACAACCTCAATGCATATGGTATTGGGCAGCGCTTTCTCTACCGACCGCACTTGAAGATAAGGGTTTTTCTCGATATTTTCTTTGACCTGGTCAGAACTGCACAAGAGCATATGCGTCCCTTTGCGTAAGCCGGAAAGCTCAACGATGCTTTCATCCGCATATGTTCCGTTGCCGTCCACCTCCACCGTCTGCAGTAGGAACAAAAAATATCCCAAAAGCAGCAGTGCGATACCGGAAACCCCAATAATGCCGAAGGCCAGTAACTTTTTAGGATCGATCGGCTGCTTCTGCTTTTTCTTTTCCTTCTTTTTTTCACGGGTAAGCTCGCGCTTACGCGCTTCTTCCGCCGCGCTCA
The DNA here is from genome assembly GCA_023416175.1 of Bacillota bacterium. Classification (GTDB taxonomy): domain Bacteria; phylum Bacillota; class Clostridia; order Christensenellales; family CAG-138; genus JAEYLA01. Next base: position 4,638 of record JAEZIE010000064.1, on the reverse strand, counting down.
CACTCTCCAGCCGATGGATATTCGATATTGCCCTGGCTTGTCCGTCCTTTTTACGGGTGTTCTCCTTCGGGCGGGCGGGCGTCGTCCTGGCATCCTTTGAACCAGCTTTTTTTCTTGGCGCATAGCCGCCACGCGGTGCTGCTGCGTCTGCACCCTGCCCCCGTTGTGGAACATAGGCGGTATTGCGGGAAGACGTCTGCGCTCCTTCCTGCCGGGGACGCGTCGGGGCATATCGTTCAGGCTGCTCGACCGGCTCAATTGGCTTGGCCTGCGCCGATTGCAGTCCTGGAGTCCCCTGCCTGTTTGCCGGTTGGCTTACGGGTTGCCGCACTCCAGTTCCGTTTGGAGAACTCTTGCTTGCCTGCCGTACCTCCGAAGCTTGTCCCGCACCGGCAGCCAGGGTAGCGCCCCTATGGTGTGTGGGCGCATACACCCGCGTATTTTGAGGCCCTCTTCTGGAGCTAGTTCCGCCGGTTCCTTTGTTTTGCATCAGGTTTCCTCAAAGTGCTTCTTCCTGTCTAGTGATCCTGGCGCCTAGCGCCGCAAGATCGCGTTCTATTCTTTCATAGCCACGGTCCACGTGTTCCGCTCCGTGTACCACCGTTTCCCCTTCTGCGCGAAGGCCAGCCAATATCAGCGCAGCCCCGCCGCGAAGGTCCCTTGCGTCGACGTTCGCTCCTGTAAGCCGCTTTACGCCACGTATCACAGCGATACGACCGTTTACGCTGCTTTCCGCACCCATGCGCGTAAGCTCCGAAGCATGCTTGAACCGACTTTCAAAAACGTTTTCCACGATGATTGAAGTGCCTTCCGCGACTGTACACAGCGCGAATATCTGTGCCTGCATATCCGTGGGAAAGCCGGGATGCGGCAAGGTTTCCACGCGCTTCAACTCGCGCGGGCGTTTGGGGCCGATGACCCGCAAATAGCTTGCACCGATCTGCACCTCGCAGCCAGCTTCCCTAAGCTTGCTGATGACGCAACCCAAGTGCTCGGGCGCGATCCCTCGGATGCAGACGTCCCCTCCCGTGATGGCGGCGGCGCACAAATAGGTACCAGTTACGATACGGTCCGCCATAATACGGTGCTCCGCGGGCTTGGGATTACAGCCGCCCTCGATATAGATGGCGGAGCTCCCCGCCCCGCGCACGGAAAACCCGAGCTTGCAGAGGAAGTTCTGCAGGTCCACGATTTCCGGCTCCCGCGCGGCGTTTTGGATGACGGTTTCCCCACTTGCCGAGACGGCGGCCATCATGGCATTTTCCGTCGCACCCACGCTCGGATAATCCAAATGGATGTGCGCGCCAACTAAATTCCCGCCCATGCAATGGATGGTTCCGAATGATTCTTCGATCTCTACGCCAAGAGCCCCCAGCGCCGTAATGTGCAGGTCGATTGGCCTTAAGCCGATATCGCAGCCACCCGGGAATGTCGCGATCGCGCGGCCAAACTTCCCCACCATGGGACCAAGCAGAAAAATTGAGGACCTGAGGGACTTGGACAGATGTTCGGGCAACTCATGGCACTGCGCGTCACGCGGATCTATGGTAAGGACATTCTCCTCCCAGGAGATCGTACAGCCAAGAGCGCGCAAAAGCTCTATCATATTGTAGACGTCGCTCAGGCGCGGACAATCAGTTAAACGCACTGGATGTTGCGCCAATAGCGCCGCCGCCAGAATAGGCAGGGCAGCATTTTTGGCGCCTGGCGCATACAGTTCGCCGCAAAGCGGCGACCCGCCCGCCACAATGATTCGGGACATCAAATTTCACCTCCGGATGGCTCGCGAACAATTTCATCTTATGCATCCGGTTGAAAAAACGTGCCGCGCCGTCTACTTGGCACCATGTCCCCTGTTCCTCGCGTTTTGCCCCGTACCTTATAATTCGGATGTATGACGCGAAATGTTTAGCAGAACGCCCATTGCGCTCATAAAAATCAGCAAAGAGCTTCCTCCCGCACTGATAAACGGCATCGCCTGGCCGGTGGTGGGCATGACTCCAGTGACGACGCCCACATTTACCGCGACCTGCAGCGCAAAAACGATTGTGATTCCCGCAGACAACAGGCTGCCAAAGCGGTCCTTGCACTTTAGCGCCACGCGGATGCCCCGGTAGACGATAAAGAGATACAGTAACAACACTATCGCGGCCCCAATAAACCCAAGCTCCTCCCCAATGATGGAAAACACAAAATCGCTTTCTCCAAACGTCAGGTATAATAGCTTCTGCCGGCTGTTGTTCAGCCCCTGCCCAAACAGACCGCCCGCGCCTAAAGCATAAAGGGACTGTATGAGCTGGTAGCCCGTGCCGGAAGGATCCTCCCACGGATTGGTAAAACTGACGAGACGCTTCATGCGGTATTCCGCTACCAACGTCAGCAGGAAAAAGAGGGCCACGCCTGCGAGCATCAATAACGCGATGTACTTAAAATCCGCCCCGCCCACATACAGCATGGCAATGCCCATCATGCCGATGATAACGGCCATGGACATATTGGGCTGGAGCATAATGAGCCCGCAAATGAGCCCCAATACCAGCAGCATGGGCAATAACCCTTTGATGAAATTTTTCATCAGATGCTGCCGGCTGGCCATAAACGCGCTCATATAGATCATCATGCCGAACTTTGCCACCTCGGAGGGCTGTATGCTCTGCCCCGCTATGGAAAGCCAGCGCTTGGCGCCGTTGTATTCGCTGCCAAAAAGCAGTACCGCAACGAGCAGAATGGCGCAGACGAGCAGGATCGGGGTCTTCAGCTTATCGAGCACATGGTAGTCGATTCTGGTTAGGAGGAGCATGGCGGGGATGGAAATTGCAAGGTAGATGGCCTGCTTGCGCACGTAGTAAAGCGCATCCCCTATCTTCTCCTGCGCGGAATAGTAGCTGGCAGAGAACACCATCACAAGGCCGATAGCGCACAAAGCAAGCACCACGATCAGGATGCCAAAATCCATGCGTCCCGGCTTTGCTTTTTTTAAGCGCTCCATCTACCGGTTCCCTCCCGCAGCATCCCCGCTCCTTACGTCAATACCGCCCTTCATCCTATGCGGATGGATATGCCTTTTATTCCTCGGCTTTCCGGCATATGCCATAAGTGCAATGGTCATGCCGGGTACGCTGCCACGATGTCCTTGAATACGCGGCCACGCTGCTCAAAATTGTCAAACATATCCCAGCTTGCGCAGGCCGGGGAAAGCAGCACCGTATCGCCGGGGACACTCATGTCACGCGCCATATCGACAGCCTCTTGAAAGCCTCCCGTGCAGTGGACGATATTTTGAAAACCCGCGCGCCCGGCGGCTTCCATAATCTTTTCGGCCGTCTTCCCCAGAGCGACTGCAGCCTTTACGCGGCTTTGCATGATGACAAAGAACAGCTCGTCAAATGAGCTGTGTTTGTCGTAGCCGCCCAAAAGAAGAACCGTTGGCCGGTCCATCGCAGATACCGCTTTGATGGTGCTGTCCGGATTGGTGCCCTTGCTGTCGTTGATGTAACGAACGCCGCGGCGCTCAGTGACAAACTCAATCCTATGCTCCACGCCGGGAAACGTCATAAGCGTTTCACGGATGGTCTCTGGTAAAACGCCCCGCGAGAGTGCAATGCAGGCGCACAGCATCGCGTTTTCGAGATTGTGCGCGCCCGGAATGCGGATCTCATCTGCGAGACACAAAACGCCTTCTTCCCCGTTCAAGCGGTAGCGCACCTCCTGCCCGATCGCATACACGCCTTCCTCCACCTCTTCTTTGCGGGAGAAAAATAGTTTGCGGGCAGGGGTTTTTCCGGCCATGTTCCGTACGATGGGATCATCGTAATTGAGTATTGCAAAGTCGTCCGCCGTCTGGTTGTCGAGTATCTTGCATTTTGCAGCGATATAGTTTTCCATCGTCAAAAAGCGGTCCAGATGATCCTCGGTGATGTTGGATACCGCCGCAGACTTTGCGTGGAAGAATACGTTGCCCTCGAGCTGCAGCGCAGCCGTCTCCGCCACGATAACGTCCCCTTCCTGGGTTTCAAGCGCGCACTGTGTGATGGGCGTGCCGATGTTGCCCAGGACAAATGTGTTCCTGCCCGCATGTTTGAATATTTCCCCGGTCAGCGCGGTGCATGTTGTCTTGCCGTTGGTACCGGTGATGCACAAAAACTCTCCCTTAGAGTACCGCCAGCCCAACTCGATCTCACTGATGACTTCGACCCCTGCGGCGCGCGCCTCTTGTACAAAAGGCTGGAAGAGCGAAACGCCCGGGCTTACCACCACAAGGTCAACGTTGGATACATACTCCGCCGGGTCCTTGCCCAGCGCGTTTCCATACTTGACATCCGAAAGTGCAGCGGCTACCTCGGGCACTTCCGGACGCGAATCGTTGAGTATCAGATGCCAGCCCTGGGAGGCGAGCAGTTGGGCGCTCGCGATCCCGGAGCGCGCCATGCCAACGATAAGCGCGGTTTTCATGCTTTACATCCCTTTCCAAATCGCCTGGTTAAAATTGAAACGCCCTTCTCGGACGATACTGAATAAAAAAAGCCGTTCGGGCGGCAGATGCTTGAGGCAACAGAGCCGCCTCTTTCCCTCAAACATCCGTCAGTCCCTCCGCCACGCCAAGCGCCAACTAAAAACGCGGCATCCCGAGACCCACCC
>JAEZIE010000010.1 GCA_023416175.1 Bacillota bacterium | reverse complement strand
CTCGTTGACCGGCCTATTCAACCGCCGCCATTTCAACCAGCAGCTGCAGGAGGATTTCCAGCGGGCTCGCTCTCATTCCATCGCCGTTATACTCTTCAATCTGGATGATTTCAGGCTGTATAACGAGCTGTACGGCAGCGGAGAGGGTGATCGCATTCTGCAGCACTTTGCACACATCGTGCAAGGAATTGTCGGCAACCGAGGTACCGTCGCGCGCTATGGCGGAAAAGAGTTTGCCGTTATTCTGCCGTTCTCCGGCGCATCCACCGCCGAAGAGGTGGCACAGCGTGTGCGGGAGAATTTTGCAGGTTACTTGGCGCAATCGGCCGGCACCACCCAAAAATTCCTGACGTTCTCCGCCGGTATCTGTTCTTATCCCACAGCCGCGGCAAATGCGGACCAATTGCTTTCCTACGCGAACCTTGCCGTATACTCCGTCAAGAAAAACGGTAAGAACCGCATTATGACCTATACGCGCAACACCGCCGTGGACGATCCGATGGCGGCTAGGAGCAAGGCCTCCATCGTACAGGAGTATACCTCCACCATATACGCGCTGACCGCCGCGATCGACGCGAAGGATCATTATACGTTCAGTCACTCGCAGTGCGTATCTTCCTACGCCGCGCAGCTTGCTTCCGCCGCGGGCCTGAGCGAGGAGCATGTGGAAATTATCCGGCAGGCGGGCTTACTGCACGATATCGGCAAGATCGGCATACCGGACAGCATACTTTCCAAGGAAGGCAAGCTGACGGATGATGAATTCCGCATCATGCGCGGGCATGTGGAACGCTCTATTGAAATGATCCGGCATCTGCCGTCGCTGGACTATGTCATTCCCGTGGTACTCGCCCACCATGAGCGGTTTGACGGCAGGGGTTACCCGCGCGGCATCACGGGGGAAAGCATTCCGATCGGCGGACGTTGCCTGAATATCGTCGATTCGTTTGACGCCATGATTTCCCGTCGCTCCTATAAGGAGACCATGCCGGTGGAAGCGGCCTTGAACGAGATTCGCATCAACCTTGGCAAGCAGTTTGACCCGGAACTCGGCCAGCTCTTTATCACGCTGGTCGAAAGTGGGCAGGTCAATTTGGTAAGCTATTAATTCAGCCAGCGACATAGTCACAGGGCTATGTCGCTGGGTTTTCTGTAGGTTAAAAAGCCGCTTATAGCGGCATTTTTTCTACTTTTTCGATCCCCCACACCCCCCGGGGAGAGTGATACTCTGTATTGATCATATTTTAATCTCTTTTTTCGTTCCATGTATTGCGTCCCCTTTTGCGTGCATGCATACTATTGGTAGATGCGAAGCAAAAGGGGGGTTTTTATGCCAACACAGGTATGGGCGCACCGCGGGGCCAGCGCGTATGCGCCGGAAAATACGCTCCCGGCATTTTTTAAGGCAATTGAACTGGGCGCGCACGGAATTGAACTTGATGTGCACGAAAGCGCGGACGGCAAGCTTGTGGTCATACACGATGAAACCGTAGACCGGACCTCGAACGGTCATGGCCGCGTGGTGGACCAGACTCTTGCTGCGCTGAAGGCGCTCGATTTTTCCGCAGGAAAGGCGGGCTTTTCCGCTGTTCAAATTCCCACATTGCCCGAGGTGTATGAGTTAATAAAGCCCACGGGGCTTTTTATCAATGTAGAAATCAAATGCGACGTCGTCATCTATTGGGGCATTTGGGAAAAGCTCATAGCCCTTGAACGCGAAATGGGCATGCAGGGGCGTATCCTATACTCTTCCTTCAACCATTATGTACTGCCCAAGATCCGGGAACTGGACCCGGATGCGAAAATTGGCCTTCTGTACAGCGAGGCGTTGGTGGATCCCTGGGTGTACGCACAATACCTGCATGCGGACGCGCTGCATCCGCATTACCTTGCAGCGCTCTATGGGCCGGGCATGATAGAAGGCTGCCAAAGGAACAATGTTGCCATTCACACCTGGACGGTGGACGATCCTGCGGCTATCCTTAAGCTTGCTCAGGCTGGGGTGGAAGCCGTCATCACCAACAAGCCGGACTTGGCGCTTGAGATGGTGTGCAAGGCACAGCAAAACTAAGGTATTACCGCCTATGGCGGCGCGCCCTCGGCGGGGGAAGCCTCGGACTCTAGGCCTGCGGGCCGTCGCGATAGATTTTTTATTATAGCGGGAGGCTTAGCGTTCATAATGGTCGTATTACATCGCGGCAAAGCCGCTCGTAATACCCCTTGCTCCCTGGGACACCGCCTTTTCCTAATCAAATATTTTATCTTAAGTAGGTCTATTGAAACTAAAAAGGGGCGCTAACGCGCCCCTTTTCTATACCTCATACCGGCCGCGCCTTTCCCAATGCGGCGTTCTTCGTCTTCCAATAGCGGCCATACCGGCCTTCCGCCTTGGGGATTTCCCAACCCTCTGTGGCGAACGACCCGATCAAGTCTTCCTCCTGCGCAGCAGCGCGGACGGCAAATTCATAAAGCATCTTTTCATCCGTTGCTCCGGAGGCAAAAAGTTGTGCTTCCTCCTCCAACCACGCCGCCTCCAATGCGTCCCGGCGGCTCTTTAACTCTGGCACGTCGATCAATCCAGCTAAGACTGCCCGGTGCAGTCGCTCGCGTTTGAGCCAGTACGCCCGGCCTTCTGCCTCGCCGTCAAATATCGGAGCGCCGCTCTTGATGCCAAAAAACAATGGCTTGAACGCAGAAATGCAGGGTGTGGACGCGCCCGTTGCCCAGATTGTCATCGGCGCATTCTTACGCAGTACGGCGACGAAGCTGCCTGTGGTATGGTCGCCAACTAGCCCTCCTGCGTGCATGCACACGCTGTTCACAGCCCCGCGGGCGAACTCCCGCCCTTCTAACGATACCGGATGATGTCTTAACGCGCGCATCATGGCGGCAGGGTCTTGCAGCCCTTCCATAAGCATGCAGCTTGATTGCGACCGCCGGGCTTTTGAGGCAGAAAAGAACGTGTAAACAGGTTCCCGATATGTTTGCGCAAAATCACAGCCCACCGCAACGCCATGGCGCAGCGTATGCTCACCTCTTAGGCTAAGGCCGTTGGATATGGCCCCTTTTTCTTTTACTTCCGCCGCCACCCAATTCCGCCCTGAGGTCTCCAGGATAAAGGCGCGTTCCGGATCGGCGATTAAAAAGCTGTTGTCATACCGGAAGTCATGGTCATAGCCACAGTTGCCGCCCTGCCCATGGGTCTCCAGCAGAGTGGCAATGATAGACACGGCCTCTTCGGCAGTTTTCGACCGTTCCAGCCCAAGCCGCAAAAGGTCCATGCCAAGGAGTGCGTCGGGCCCCTTCTTTGCTTTCGTGAAAACGGCCTCGTTGCCTATGGCTACGCCATGTTCGTTTACGCCCATCTCCGCGCCCCAGATCCAGTCGGGTTTGAACAGCAGAACCGCACAGGTATGTTCCGCTTGTGGCACGGCGATATAGGTGCATGTCACCATGCTATCCGGTGCGTGAAGCTGTGCCGGGACAAAGCGTACTACGTGGGGTTCATTGGGGCTGCGGTCGCTGTTTTTCGCAAGCAGCGTGTTACCGCTTTTTGACCAACCGGGCAAGGCGCAAAGCGTATCGCACATGGGAATACCCCTTTCCAAACGCAAATCAGGGTGATTTATCAAAACTCCATATATTGACTATATTACAAAAAAGGTGAGCCGTAAAGCGAAGATGCAGCAAAGCGGCCGCATCGCAGCCGCTCATTTATTCATGTGGAGGTTCAGACAGGTTCGTTATGAGACTTCGGGAAATACTGATACAGTGTGCAGGGTATGCCGCCGTTGGTGAGCTTGCGGCGTTTGTCCGCCCGCTGGCCGTATACGCGCTCAAATTCGCGGTCCGCAGTGATAATAGCCTGCTTGTACCCGGGCAGGCGGGAAAATACCATGCGCATTTGTTGATAAAGGCTCTGCGCCTCTTTTTTATTCAGCAGCCGCTCCCCATAGGGCGGGTTGACGGCGATGAGCCCGCCATCTTCCTTCGCGGGCAAATCCTTTAAGGGGCGTACGGCCCAGCGGAGCATGACGCCCGCCTTTTTCGCGTGGCGCTTGCAAAGCTCAATGCTGTGCGGATCGATATCGCTGCCTTCAATGTCCACGGGCGCCGCGTCAATGCTGTCCTGCGCTTCTTCCCTAGCCTGGGAAAAGGCGTCCGGGGAAAGAAAATGCCAGCTTTCCGCCGCAAACTCCCGGGAAAGTCCGGGCGCACGGCGCTGGGCGATCATGGCGGCCTCAATGGGGAATGTACCCGAACCGCACATGGGGTCGATAAACGGGATGCCGCTCCGGTAACGCGAAAGCAGCAATATCCCCGCAGCAAGCGATTCCGCCAATGGCGCCGCCACATTCCAGGTCCGGTAGCCCCGGCGTGAAAGCCCCGCGCCGCAGGCGTCAAGCGCGAGCGTGGCCACATCCCGGAGTAACCCCACCTCCACAATCACTTCATCCCCGGTTTCGGGGAGCAATTGCGTGCGGTAGCTCTGGCGCAGGCTTTCCACGATGGCTTTTTTGGAGATACTCTGGCAGTCGGATACGCTAAAAAGCGCGCTTTTGGCAGATTTGCCGTTGACGTGAATGCTTGCGTCGCGTTTCAAGTACAGCTTCCAGGGGAGTGCCTTTACCCCTTCAAATAGTTCGTCAAAGCTGGTGGCGGGAAAACTGCCCACCACCATCAGCACGCGTTCTGCGGAGCGCAGCCATAAAAGCGCGCGGGTTAATGTAAGATCGTCCCCGGAAAACAGCACGCGCGCATCCAGCACCTCGTCTACTGTGAGGTTGAGCGCACGCAGCTCCATGGCGACAACGGATTCGAGCCCCAATTTGCAGGTGGCGATAAATTGCATTCGTACTCCTTTGTGCGGTTATATTGTGAAATCAACCGTACAATGTGGGATGTTTTTGTTAGGATACCGCGCTTATGCCGATATAAAACATTAATGCATCGAATGTAGCGAGGGATTTTCGACGCAGGGCACCGGAGCGAAGCGTAGCAGCGCTACGTTGCGTGGAAGGCGACACCACCCCGCGCAAAAAGAGCCACCGCGACGATGCGCTAATGTTTGGAATTGGTATTATTCTTCTAATACGCGCAGAAGCTTGCTGATGGCGTTGTTGAGCCGTACCATGGATATGCCGTAGGCAGCAACCAACTGCGTCTTGGTTACATCCTCCGAGCGGTTACGGCAGGCAATGTACTCAAGCGCCGCAGCCAAAGCATGCACCTGCTGCTCTTTCAATTGCGGGAGGCCATCCGCGTTTTTCATGTATTTTGAGAACAGCTCCGCCGCCTCCATGATGCAATCGCTGGAGCGTTCGCCCTGCATGTTGGCCATACATAATTCCAAGGCACGCTGATAGGGAGCTGGGAGGCGTTTGCCCTTATCAAATGTACGGACGCTTACACGGCTTTGCACCAATCGGCCATCGATGTAGGCGATATACGGCTCCTGCGCGTTCATATGCTTGAGCATGGCGAATACGTCCTGCTTGACTGAATCGGGCTGCAATTGATCCAGCTGGAACCGGCGCAATACGCGCTCCGCTTCCCGGTCGGAAAATCCCGCAATCAGCGCAAGCACTGCACGCTTGGCGGAGGGTTCAGGCAATCTGAGGCTCCACACAAACAGCGTGCGGAATGTTTCATCCGTCATCCAGCGCTCTTTGAGCGTCTCGTTGGGTTGGCGGCTGGCTTCGTTGATCAGCCGTACGCGCCGAAGCACCTCCAGATAGGGTACCTGGTAATGGTAGAGCCAATCGATATGTTCCGGCTTTCCTTCCACCGCGCGGTGGCAGATGCGCCTGTAATAGGAGGCGATGGAATCCTGCGGGTCGATTTTTAACAGCCTGTCGTAGCAGGACTGCGCTTGCCGATATTGCCCAAGGTGGTAGCGGCACACGCCCATGCGGTGCAGCGTTCCTTCGTCATACGGGAATGTGATCTGAAGCTTCTTGAGAACAGAAAGCGCTTCCTGCATACGGCCCAGTTCCATAAAGACAACGGCCATGCGGTTCCAGTCCTGCGGATCCTGAGTGTTTGAGGCAAGCAAAAATTCCATTTCGCGCGCAACGCCACCGTCATCCTTGGCGGCGTGCAAAAACAGAAGCAGGTTGCAGTGCGCCTGTACGTCGTTCGGCGCTTCCTCTAAAACGCTCCGGATGCTTTCCATCGCGTGCTTGAAATCCCGCTTGCAAAAATACGCCAAAGCGAGATTGCTGCGTACAAACGAGAATTCCTTATGCTTTTTTGCAGCCGTGCTTAAAAGCTTGATGGCTTCGTCCATACGGCCGTTTTCAAGTAGCTGGCGTCCGCGCGCGCATGCGTTCAAAGCGTCCCGTTCCTCGGGCGGCTGTACGCCGGGCATGCTGTAAAGCATGCTTTCATCTTCAATCACGTCCAGCATGTCAAGCGCGTCGGACACATAATCGCCATCCGGGTCCAAGGCCAGATAGCTTTCGAGGCTGTCGTGGGCATG
>JAEZIE010000262.1 GCA_023416175.1 Bacillota bacterium | reverse complement strand
CCTTCAGGCGGGCTGCAAGCGCCTGCCATTCCGGCGTCTCTTCAAACGCGGAGATGCGCTTTTTACCGCCCAGCTTGCCGCCCTGCTGCTTTGTAAGCAGCAGCAGCGCCGCGTCCTCCGCACAGGTACAGCCGATGTATTCATCGTCCGTGATGAGAATCTTGAAGTACTCCTCAATCTTTGTGAACACGCCCAAAGAGGCCAGGCTGTCCCCGCCCAGGTCGTATACAAAGTGCGCCCGGTCGGTGATATCCTCCACGTTCAGGCAGAGTTCTTCGGCGAAGAATTCCTTGATCTTGCTGAGTATGGCAAGATAGGCCTCACTCTTTTCCACTTCCGTCTCGGAACCCACGACGGATATGCTGCCGCACACGCGGCGTTTCGCGAGATCCACTTCAATGGCGTCAAACCTGCCAGCGGCCAAATCGTCCTTCACGCGTACGCGCTTGACCTTCAAAGACGCCGTGAGCGGCAGTGCCGCAAGGGAGAAAAAGCAGCGGCGCACCCTCTTGTAGATGGGCAGCTGCGCATTGCGAATAGAAAGCGCGTTGATCAGCGCATCCATGCGCGCGCGGTCCTTCTGGATGTTTTCCGCATACACCACCAACGTGATATCCTCGTACGGGCCGCCGAAATCCGCGCCAAACGCACAAACCTGCTGGACTTCGTCGATCCCCGCGAACGCGTCCTCCAACTCGTCCGGATAGACGTTCTCTCCGCTCTCGTTGATGATGACGTCCTTTAAGCGCCCTTCTATCCACACCTTGCCGCCTTCAAAGCGCGCAATGTCGCCGGTAGCGAAATAGCCTTCTTCGTCCAGCTCCGCTTTGACGAGTTCGCCTTCTACCATGCGGCCGATATGCATAGCGGCGGATTTGATAAAGAGTTCGCCCACGGAGGCTTTATCCCCTTCGCGCGGCTTGATTTTGATTTTGACGCTCTGCATAGGTCTGCCCACGCAGCCGTTGAGCTGATCATCTATGCTGTCGAACACCTGCACGCTGGAAATGCCGACTTCCGTCATGCCAAAGCCGTTGACGAGCGGGCAGCCGATGCCGTTTAACAGTTTGAGTGTATCGGGCAATATGCGCCCGCCGCCGCTGATGCCGCAGCTGAGGTGCGTGCCTAACAGGTTTTTGCGTACGCCATAGGCAAGGTTGGCGTAATACACCCGCGCGGCCTTGCCGAACACGCGTTGGTTCTTGACGGAACCTTCCACCAGCTTGTTAAGCTTGCGTTCTTTGTCTTCGCCTTTTTGCCGGGCCGCGCGCGCGAGCTTCTGCGCTACGGAGTTCCAGAAGAGCGGCACGTTGAACAAATGCGTGATGTGGTGGAGCCTGCATGCCTCCTGTACGGATTTGCTGGTGCGGTCCTTGGGGAACACGATGGTCTTTCCGAACACCGTATATGCCATCATCATCGTCATAAAGCCGAATATGTGGTGGAAGGGCAGGAACGCGAGCACCCTGTGCGGTTTATCGTTCAAAAACTCCGGGGACAGTCGCGCAAGCGCCAAAAAGTCCAGCAGCTGCACGGTGAGCGCCTGGCCGTCATAGACGTATACCTTGGAAGAAGCCGTGGTACCGGAGGTACACATGGCAACGCGGTTCGCGAACCCGCCGCGGACCTCGCCTTCGCAATCCTGAAGAAGAGGCACGGGATCGATGAGATGTACGCCCGCAGGCAGGGCGATCTGGTCCAACGTAATGACGGCCACAGCCTGCGTCTGCTTCACAATATGCTCCGTCTGTTTGACGTCCGCCCTGAAATCGATGAGCACGGGCTGGTAGCCTGCCATGATAGCGCCCCAGAACACCGTCGTATAATCCGGCGAATTGTCCATACGGATGCCGATGTAGAGCGGCTTTTCCGGCACGCCCAATACCTTCTGCAAGCCCGCCGCCGCGTGGCGCACGCGCCGGTCATACTCACTGAATGTGATGTAGCGGATCTCGCCGTTTTTATCGTACTGCGCGCTTGGCGCATCCCCGTGGGAAATGATTGTACTGTAGATGGCTTCCAGCGTGTGCGTCCCTGCTTTGAGCAGATGTGTAGTCTCCCCGATCGTTTGCATAATTATTCCCCCAATTGTATAAAAATACACTATAATGCCGTGCATGCGCAAAAAAAAAGAAAGCATGCATAGAGAATATACATGGAAGTATATCATGACTCACCTTAAAAAGCAAGAAAGTCGCGGATTCCGGGCACTTTCCCAGCCAGCGCACCGAATCCGCGATTGTATGATATGCGAATTTTGTTAATTTATAGAAACGCATAACTATGAGCGATTGCTCACTTATTCGTTGCCCAGGTTTCCGACGTCACCACTTGCGTACCCCCAGCACATGCAGCGGGCGCAGTGCGATATAAGTATACGTATCTAAAGCGCGGTCAAGCGAATCGATGGTGTGGGCGGCGATGAGGATATTCGACGGGTCTGGCGGAGAACCGACAGAAACCACCACGGGGTTATGCGCAAAGTACGGCTCTCTAAACTTGATCTGTATGACGTCGCCGGGCTGCAGCTCCTCCAGCTGCACCAGCTGCATAAACGGACCTTCCCGCCTGTTGCTGACCATGAAGTTATAAAAATATTCCACGCCCGTCCAGCTCGGGGAGTGATTGTTGGCGTTTCGGTAATACCAGCCTACCGACGGCTTGAAGTTCATCTGCCCCGCGCCCGCGTACACGCATTGGGAGGCAAAGTTCGTGCAGTCCCCGCCGAGGCTGGAATAATCGTAATACGCCGGGTTTCTTGACATCGCCCACCTGCGCGCATACGCCACCGCCTTTTCCCTGTCATACGGCACTGTCCGTAACCCGGATGAGTCCCTGCGTTCCATGCGCCTTCCTCCCAATACCAGGATGAAGCATGTTATGCGCGGCACAGACCCGATATGCGAAGCCGAGGGATAAGCCAGTCCTGCGCATCCAGTTTTTGTGTTATACTAAAAAGAAAACACCAGGAGGACCATCCATGAGCGATATGATAAAAACCCCGCACATCGCCTGCGCCAAAGAGGACATTGCAAAAACGGTACTCATGCCGGGCGATCCGCTGCGCGCCAAATTTATTGCGGAAACGCTTTTACAGGACGCGAAACTCTTTAACAACATCCGCGGCATACAGGGATATACCGGCACATACGAGGGCAAGCGCGTATCCGTTATGGCCAGCGGTATGGGTATGCCTTCCATCGGCATTTATTCCTTTGAGCTATTTAACAAATTCGACGTGGAAAACATCATACGCATCGGCTCGGCGGGCGGCATACACTCCAGCCTGAAGCTTAGGGATATCGTGGTGGCGCTTTCCGCCTGTACCAACTCCAATTACGCCTCGCAGTATAACCTGCCCGGCACTTATGCCCCCACCGCAAGCTATAGCTTGGTCAAAGCCGCTGTGGAAGAAGGCGAACGCCGCGGTTCCCGCATGATGGTGGGCAGCATACTCTCCTCCGATACATTCTACGACGATTCGAACTCTCTGGGCGATTGGCGCAAGATGGGCGT
>JAEZIE010000187.1 GCA_023416175.1 Bacillota bacterium | reverse complement strand
CAGGAGCCTTCCGCCATGCGCGCGGCGGCGGTTCTTGCACCTAGGCCAGGCATGCGGGTGCTGGATCTTTGCGCGGCGCCGGGCGGAAAGGCGGGGCAGCTTGCGGCGTATTTAGAGGGGCAGGGCGTGCTGGTTGCCAACGATGTCATACCCAACCGCGCGGCGGTACTCACGGGGACATTGGAGCGCTTGGGGGTCAGGAACGCGCTTGTTACCAGCATGCAACCGGAACCTTTGTGCAACATATTAAAAGAATATTTCGATGCAGTTCTCGTCGATGCCCCGTGTAGCGGGGAGGGTATGTTCCGCAAGGAACCGCAGGCGATATTGGATTGGTCGGTAAGCCATGTACAGGCGTGTGCGCTGCGTCAGGCGGGCATATTGGACGCCGCGGCAATCGCGTTGCGTCCTGGCGGCAGGCTCACATACTCTACCTGCACATTTTCTAAGGAGGAGAACGAGGACACCGTTCGCGCGTTCATTGCGCGAAATCCTGCGTTTACACTGCTGCACGAGGAGCGCCATTTTCCGCATACAGGCGTGGGGGAAGGCCATTTCATCGCGTTGTTGCAAAAAGAAGGCGGCGACGAACAGTCTAACGCCCCTGCTTCTGTTAAGCCCCTTTCCAAAGAAGCAAAAGCCGCTTGGGAGGCGTTCCTAGCGCAGACTATGATACAAGTACCCGAAGGCATTCCGTTGCTGCTGGGGGACGGCAGGCTGATGCTGCTGCCCAAAGAAACGCCCGCACAATTTGACCGCCTGTTTTTACGCTGCGCGGGCGTACATGCGGCGGATTACAAAAACGGCCGATTCACGCCTGCGCATGCGTTGGCGCTGGCCTATCCGGTGGAGGCGTTCCGTTTAAAAATAGAATTGAATGAGGAAGAATTGGCAAGCTATTTCCTGGGAAATACGCTAAGCATTCCGGAAGAAGGAACAGGTTTCGCCGCAGTGCTCGCCAAAGGCCATCCGGTTGGCTGGGGCAAGGCGGTGCAAGGGGTGCTGAAAAATCATTACCCCAAGGGCTTGCGGGGCTAACTTGCAATCCGAACGTTGTTCGGCTACACTAGTAATATGGAAAAACAACGGTGCATCCATTTGCGGCCGCGGCTTGCGGCTGCCGCAAAGCTCATCGGCACCGCAGCTACGCTTGCCGACATCGGCTGCGATCATGGCCGGCTAAGCGTTGCCGCGCTGCAGAGCGGCGCTGTCTTACGCGTCATCGCCTCGGACATCAGCGCGCCTTCGGTCGAAAAAGCGCGCGCACTTGCCAGGTATGTGGGCGTGGAGGATCGGATGGAAACGCGCTGTGCCGGCGGGCTTTCCGCTTTACAGGAGAAGGAAGCGGACGTGCTCGCGATCTGCGGGATGGGCGGCGTGCTGATCGCGCAGATTTTATCGGAAGCCAAAGTGCCACTCATGGGCGCAAAAAAAGCGGTGCTGCAGCCCATGCGCGGCATCGAAGAACTAAGACATTACCTGTATACCGCAGGCTATCGGGTCGAAGAGGACTTCATTGTCTACGATGCGGGGCGGTATTATCAGGTGTTTTCTGTTATTCAGGGGCAGGATAAGCTGCCTGAGGGCTGGCCGGAAGATTTTTTTTGTTTGGGTCATCGCGCAATGGGGGAAACATTATTCATGCCGTTGGCTCAAAAAATGCTGGAGCAAAAAGAAGCGCGGCTGCTTACCGCAAAGGGAACGCGCGGCGAGGCGGCGCTCCGAAAAACAGCGGAAGATATCCGCCGTATACTGCGGCTGAAGGGGAACGGATATGGAGATTGAAGCGCTTTTACCTGTTTTAAGGCGCATCGCGCCGCCCCAGCTTGCGGAGGAATGGGACAACGTAGGTCTGCTCGTCGAACCCGAGGCTTCGGAAGTGACGCGTATTCTCGTAGCGCTTGACTGTACCGTGGAGGTTGCAAAGGAAGCGCGGGAGGTTGGCGCGCAGTTGGTGCTCACGCACCATCCGCTTTTTCTAAAGCCCGTACGCCGCATCTCCCGTAGCAATCCCGACACCGCAGCCGCATATGCGCTCATTCGATCCGGTATCGGCCTGTATGCCATGCATACGAATTTGGATTGTGCCATTGGCGGCGTGAACGATGCGCTCGCTTCGGCGTTGGGCTTGACGGATGTCCGCCCGCTGCTGCTGCCCGAACTCCCGCTGGGGGAAGAAACGCAGGGTTTTGGCCGTATCGGTTTTTTGCAAACGGAGATGACGCTTGGCGTATTTGCGCGGCAGGTTGGTGAAAAGCTTCACGCCGTAGTGCGTATGGGCGGGGAAAAGGAGCGGACCGTCCGGCGTGTCGCCGTTTTGGGCGGCAGCGGCGGGGACTATGTGAAGCAGGCAAAAGCAGCGAATGCTGACGTGTTGGTGACCGGGGAAGTCAAACACCATCAGTCGCTTGAGGCGCTTTCGCTCGGTTTGGGAATCATTGAAGCCGGGCATTATGAAACGGAATGCGTTGTATTGGAGCCCCTGATTACAGGTTTACAGGGGGCGCTCAAGGAGATACAATATAAGGTGGACCTGTTGTACGCGAAGTCCGGGCGCGCGCCGCTCGTGATGCCTTAGCGTCTACGGGCTGTAAGGGAGGTTTTACCATGGGAAAGCTGGATGCGCTTTGGGAATATCAGATACTCGAACTCAAGAAAGAGGCGGTGGAGCGGGAAACGCTCAATACGCCCGCGCGCGCAAAGCTCAACAGGCTGCACGGCTTTTTGACGGAGCAGCAGAACGCGATATCAAAAACCCAAAAAGAGATCACGAACCGCCAGGCGTCTCTTGAAAGAATGCAGGAGCAGGTGGAAAAGCTTTTAAATCGCGTGGATCTGGAGCGCTCTGAATTCGATGAAATGCAGCGGGACGAGGAAGTGACGGCGGAGGAAATGATCGAATGCCGCCAAAACCACGAAAAGCTGCTCGAAGAGCTCACCACCATGCGCCGCGAAATCAGCGATCTGGTCAAATGGCTGGAGACCGCACTTCGTGACTATAAGGAGACCCGCTCCAAGGCGGGGAAAGCCAAGAAAGAATATGACCAGCTCCTTGAGGTAACGGAACAGGAATATAAAGAAAGCGAGTCCGTACGCGCGGCTGCCGCTTCTTCGGCTGCGGCGCAGGCCGCAAATGTGGACCCGCAGATTTTGGAACGGTATAAGCGCGTCAAACGCAACCACGCCGTGCCTATGGCAAAGGTGGAAAACAACCAGTGCGGCGGATGCAATATGTCCCTGCCGATGGTGGTCGTCAAGCGCGTCATGAACAGCGACAGCGTTGTAGAATGCGATAACTGCGGCCGCATCCTGTACGCGGGAGAGAATCAATAGTATAATAATTGTATTGCGAGTAAGACAGGTGACCGCGTCCGACATGTGCGGATGAGGAAAGTCCGAGCACCGCAGGGCAAGGTGCCGGGTAATACCCGGTGGAGGCGACTCCAAGGAAAGTGCAACAGAAAGAAACCGCCCGCTCTATGAGCGGGTAAGGATGGAAAGGCGAGGTAAGAGCTCACCAGCGGCATGGCGACTTGTCCGCTCTGTAAACCCCACCCGGTGCAAGATTGGAATGGGAGCATTTAATGGCGGCCCGCCACGCTCCCCGTAATCGCTGGAGCTTGCAGGCAACTGTAAGCCAAGATAGATGGTCATCCTTAGACAGAACTCGGCTTATGGCTTGCTCGCAAACCTTTTATTTTTGGAAAGAGAGTATTATGGAATTCTACGATGTGCTAAGCCTTCGGCGCAGTGTACGCGCGTATCAGGAAACGCCCATAGAAGATGCGGCGCTCAACCGCATTCTTGAGGCGGGGCGCAGCGCGCCTTCCTGGATGAACCGGCAGTGCTGGCGCTTTGTGGTGGTTCGTGACCCCGCAGTGCGCAAAATGCTTGGCGAAATGGTGGACAACCCCAACCGCGAATGCTTTGAAAAGGCCCCCTGTGCAATCGCCGTTTGCGCCGATCCTTCAGATAGTGGCGTGACCGGCGGTAAGGAATACTATATGGCGGATTGCGCAATCGCCATGGAGCACATCATGCTCGCTGCTGCCAATGAGGGCTTGGCCACCTGCTGGGTGGGTACGTTTGCGGAATACCCCGTCCGGAACGTGCTAAATCTGCCGAGGGAACTCAAGATCGTAGGTTTGACGCCGCTCGGATATGCGGATGAAGAACCCCGGCCTGCCCCGCGTAAGCCCCTTGAAGAGATCGTCCATTACGATACCTGGCGGCAGGGCGGTTAATCAAATAAAAGGGCCTGACGGCTCTTTTTTATTGTAGTTCTTTTATAATAAAAGGCTGGCGGTAACAAACATTCCTGGATTTTGAGGCTTGCGGACAAACTTTTATCAGAAAAGCTTATTGCTTTTGTAATGATTTTGTGATGAATGCAGGCAATCCGTTTGGTATACTAAAGTTGCAAATGAGAGTTGTCAAACACCCCGATCGTGTTGAAGCAACAGTAGAGCCTCCTTCACCGGAGGCTCTTTTTTTAGCTGCTGATAGTTCTGCAACTATAAGCGGGATAGCTCATTTTGAAAATTAATGGATGAATGATATAATAACTCCATAAAGGAATTGGAGCCAAGGCATTATGATTAAAAACAAAACAGTAAGAATAGTTGCAACTATGCTTTTAATAACTGTTCTTGTGATTGCAATAATTATTGCCACGTCATACGATTATTCTTCCTTGGAACGAGACCTCTATTCTTTAAGTCCTTCACTCACGGAAGAAGAATTGGTACGCAAGGGATATATCTACCTTACCGGCGTACAACCGGCAGAAAATATAGAGATTAATAGATTTCTTTATTATGCCGGTAGCAAACAAAAAGCGGTGCTGAAAACATTCCAGTTACAGAACGGGGAAATCGAACTGAAAATTTTTTATAGTGATCCTCAGGTGGGAGCAATCAGGCTTATTCAATATTCTCTCAGAGCACAAAGCGTTACAGCACCTGATAGAAGATTTTCTGCCGCTGTTGAAACGATAGAAAAAGATGGCACTGTGACTATCGTGTTAACAAGCATCAAAAATCCTTCTTTGCCGACAGACAATCAAATTTTAGAAAATGAAGTATTGTATTCTTATGTCAAAGAATAAAGTTCATACTTCAAAAAGAGTCTCTTCCTTCTTGGACTTTTTCTACACTCTGGCTCCCTCTGATGAGGGAGCTGTCGGCAAAGCCGACTGAGGGAGAGAAGACACCTCAATGCATAGCTTTTCTCTCTCCCGCGACGGCCCACAGGCCTAGTGCCCGTAGGTGTGCCCCGCCGGAGGGCCCACGGCTGCGTCGTGCACCTCTTCATAGGCTCAGCACTTAACGCTAAAGGCCGTGTAATCTCTATTTTTTCAACCTTTGCCCTAAATACCGCTCCAGCCCCTCGAGCGCGTCCCGGGCTGCGGGCGTATCCTTGGCGCTGCCCTGGGCAAGCGTGCCGCGCCCGCCGCCGCGGCCAACAAGAGCCGTGTTCACAACCTGGGCCAGTTCGCCCATGTCCAGCCCTGCGTCCGCATGGCAGGCAATCACGTATTGCAGTTGTTCGTTTTCGGCCGCCAGCAACAGGGTAAGCATGCCGGGCTGCTCACAGAGCTTTAAGGCCAGCGGGCGAAGCTGTGCGCCGGGCAGTTCCGTAACCAGGCGGACGATCAGCCTGCGCTTGCCTATAGCTGCGGCATTTTTTACAAGCTCGCCCGCTAGATAGCCGGAAACCTTGGCATAGAGCGCCTTGTTTTCGCGCTTTACATTCGCGGCTTCCTGCTGCAGTTTGTTGAGTGCTTCGGGCGCATCCTCCGGCTTGCAGGAAAAGCTGCGCGCAAACGCATCCACAATCCGCTGCTGTGCCTGTGCGTGGGTGAGCGCCCGGGCGCCGCAGGCAAACGTTAACCGCTCGCCGCCCTTGTAGTGTTCGTGCGCCGTGACTTTGACAAGGCCAATTTCTCCGGTCGCGTTCACATGGGTGCCGCAGCAGGTACAGCTATCACCACCCGGCATGGCGACGATGCGGACCATACCGGTGAGCCCTGTTGCCGTCTTGCGCAGCTCCATCCCGCTCAATTCTTCCGCCTCCACATAGGTGAGCGTAACGGGCAGGTTTTGATAAATGAGTTCATTTGTACGACGCTCCAGCTGCTCTATCTCCTCGTCTGTCAGCGGCTTGTTGAGGTCGATTGTGCAGTAGGTCGCGGCCATATGGAAGCCCACATTCACCGCGCCAAAGAGTTCCTTGGCCGCAAAGGATAATATATGTTCGCCTGAGTGCTGCTGCATATGGTCAAACCGGCGGGACCAGGTTAGTGTAACCTCCGCCGCGCTGCCCACTGGAATTGGTTCCGCGGTGCGGTGCAGCACGCGCTCACCGTCTTCGGTAACGTCTACCACATCAACGCCGTTGATGGAACCCGTATCGTGCGGCTGGCCGCCTCCGGTGGGGAATAACACGGTTTGACTGAGTTCCACGTCGAACCCGCTGGCCACAGGGGTACAGGCAATCACTTGCGCCTGCACAGCGGTTAAATAACTATCGTCCAAATACAGCTTTTGTGTCATGCGGTCTCCTTTGCGTGTCCTACACGGTATCCTTGCTTAAATCAGCCCTAACGAGCGAAAAGCGAAAATCCACAGGAATATACTTGCCACCGAGAAGGCAGAAGTAAACACCACGATTTCGCTGGCAAGCTGCCCATCCCCCTTCATGGCGCAGGCCATTGGATAACTGCTCACCGCTGTGGGCGGCGTAAAGAGCATCATCAGGGCAAACAATTGCTGGTCTCGGAATCCCAACAGCACGCCAATCGATAGCCAAAAAAGCGGAACAAACACGAGCCTTGATAATGTTGCTCCAATCAGGGCGCGCCGGTTTTTTGCCACGGAAGCGAACGTAAAGGACGCGCCCAACACCAGGAAGGAAATTGGAGTCGCGCAATCCGAAAACGCCCATACTGCCTTTTGCACCGGCGCGGGTAATAATATGCCGCTTACGTTGCAAAGTATCCCCGCCGTGATGGCGAGTATCAGCGGATTGGTCAGGATGCTCTTGAGTATATCTTTCCAATCCGGTTTGCAGTCTTCAAACATCTTTAGTGAAAGCACGGCGAATACATTAAACAGCGGAATAGCAAAGGAGACCAGCACTGTCACAACCGTGATGTTCCCCTCACCATAAAGGGAAAGCGCCACCGGAATGCCGAACAGTGCCATATTGGAGCGGAAAATTCCCTGGATCAGCACACCCCGGCGCGGATTTTCCGGCTCCATCCGGGGTACAATGATATATAGCAACAGGAACGTCAATACGATTGCCACCACAGCAAATGCGATGAGGGAGAGCATACCGGGCGAAAACACCGTGCTAAGGTCGCTTTCCAGCATGTTGCGGAACAGCAGCAGCGGCATAAACAGCCGGAACACCAGCTTGTTTGTGGTCTGCAACCAGGTACTCTCAAGCCCGATCATGCGCCGCAGCGCGTAGCCTGTCGCCATCATCAAAAACAGGGGAAGAACGATGTTCAGGGAAAGGAGAAAACTTTCGCTCATATCCGTTCCTTCTTTGGGCCGCTGACAAAGTCAAGGGAGACCTAATCCAGCGGATTGTCCGCGGCTCGTTATTAAGTTGCGTCAAGCATCCCTGAAAAAGCCGACATTATAACCCAGTATACCACATTCTTCACAGCTGTTATTTACATTTATATAAATGGAAAGGGCTTGCAACTCATTTGGCTTTGGGGTATCGTAATACTTGCGGTCAAAACGGGTACCGCAGCGCCGCTGAGCCTACAAATAAATTGGGGGGATGAATGGCATGCACCAGCCAACCTTGGTCATACTTGCCGCCGGAATGGGCAGCCGTTACGGAGGACTCAAGCAGATCGATCCTGTGGACGAATACGGCAATATCATCATAGATTACTCCATATTTGATGCCCTGCATGCGGGCTTTTCCCGCGTGGTATGCATCATCAAAAAAGAAATAGAACGCGATTTTCACGAGGTCATCGGTCCCCGCATCTCAAAACGGGCCGAACTCGTTTACGCTTATCAGGAGCTTGATAAACTCCCTGCCGGTTTTTCCGTGCCGGAAGGGCGAAGCAAGCCGTGGGGCACCGCCCACGCGCTGCTTTGCTGCAAGGATGTGGTAGATGGTCCGTTTGCCGTCATCAATGCAGACGATTATTACGGCAGGTCCGCGTATTCCGCCATATATTCGTACTTGAGCGCGCCGCATGTGCCGGGAGAATACGCCATGGTAGGCTATTCCGTAGAGAATACGCTCACCGATTACGGCACCGTGACGCGCGGAGTTTGCTCTGCGGACCGAAACGGCTATCTTAGGAACATCAAGGAATGCTCCGGTATCAAGAAATATGCACATGGCGGCATGTATGAGGAAAACGGCCGTGAAATTTTCATTCCCAAGGGAACGCCGGTGTCTATGAACCTCGGGGGCTTTGACGCAAGCTTATTTTCTAGCCTGACTGCAGGATTTCCGCCGTTTTTGGAAAAGGGCCTCAAGGAAAATCCGCTCAAATGTGAATACCTGCTGCCCTCGGCGGTGCATGATCTGATTTCTGCCAAAAAGGCAACGGTGAAAATGCTCAAAAGTGAAGATTCGTGGTTTGGCGTCACCTATAAGGAAGATATGCCAACTGTGCACGCCGCGATCCGCACGCTCAAGGAACAGGGGATCTATAAGGAAAGACTGTGGGAAGACTAAATATTGAAGTATAATAAACCGCCTGCCGCGTATGCGGCAGGCGGTT
>JAEZIE010000143.1 GCA_023416175.1 Bacillota bacterium | reverse complement strand
TGCGACGCCTTCGGCAGGGAACGTATCTGGGCGAGGGATACCGAATCCAACTCCATTACGTCAACGATGGGCCGGCTGTACAGGACATTTGAATCCAACATGATCCGCTATCACGATGAGGCCAACGTGCAGGTGATCGAGCGGGATATCGAGCAGCACATCGGTAGCGTAAAAATGAGCGTTCACGGAATCAACGGCTATATGTTCGAATGGTACGGCTTGTTTATGCACCTGTTCGCGCACGGCAATTACGGATGGGGTGGGACGATGCCGCAGCATCAGTTCTTTGAACAGGTGTGTGCGTATCATTTTGGACAAGAGATGGGTAAGAAGGTGCTCTATGTGATGCAGAATATGGTCACCATCCATGAGAGCCAGATTCCTCTATACACCACACCCTTCCCGTTCCAGAAAAACAAGATCACAAATGCAGATATTCCAGCAATCAACGCCGCCATAGCGCTTCACCCGCAGATATTGGCCCTGATTGAGGAACTGCAGGAGCGCTGCGAGAATGACCCGCATCTGCGTCCCTGGTTAACGCACTTTGATAAACTGCACAACGCGCAGCGCAGGAATGCTGTGATTTACAATCTGGTGCTTGCCGCGCTCCGGTACGAAGACGAGACGGACCCCGTAATAAAAGACAAGATTCTTGACGAAATCCTTTATTTTAATGAAAAGGATTTTGCCATTGTCAAGGAAATGTTTTTTGATATCAATCCGGTGTGTGAGACCGGCGTACAGAGCTGTATGTACCCATACCATGAAATCAAGCGTCTGGTCCACAATATCAGGCATGCCGACGCGCCGGATGATGATATTATCTGCTCCGGGATAGAAGCGTTGGGCTGGCTGTGGCTGTAACACGGAAGGAGATGGAGACCATTCATACGATGAACGCAACCGCGGGACCCGAACCGCGTATTCTTGAGCCCTTGATCGAAGTCAGGGACTGTACGATGGAGTTTCCGGGCGTGAAAGCCCTGGACAATGTAAATTTCACGCTGCTCCCAGGCGAATGCCATGCCCTCGTGGGGGAGAACGGTGCCGGAAAATCCACCCTGTCCAAATGCATAACCGGCGAAAACCATATGACAGCGGGCGAACTGTATGTGCAGGGAAAGAAAATAAAACTCTCTTCTTATGGGATCCGGGAGTCTCAAAGCTTGGGAATCGCCATTGTGCATCAGGAATTCCAATTGATGCCCGACATGAACGGTCTTGAGAACATATTTATGGGTCACTACGAGAACAAAGGGCTGCTGGTAGATTGGAAATCTCTTCGCAAGCGGGCGGAGCAGCTCATGGACTTTTTGCAGTGCGATGTGAACCTCAATGTACCCGTCCGGCAGTTGCGTACTGCAGAGCGGCAGATTATTCAGCTAGCGAAAGCGGTTTTAACCAACCCCAAAATCATCATATTTGATGAATTGACATCGGTTTTGCAGGAAAAGGACATTGAGAACATTTACCGTATTATCCGCTTGCTCAAGGAAAAGGGGATGGGCATTATCTACATTTCCCATAGGCTGGATGAAATCATCGAATGCTGTGATTCCTATACGGTACTTTGTGATGGAAAATACGTCAACAGTGGCAACGTGAAGGATATCGACAAGCCGCAGCTAATCAAGATGATCATCGGGCGCGAACTCACACAGGTGTACCCGCCACTCAATCAGGCATTCGGTGATACGCTTCTGGAGATCAAAGGGCTCACGGCGCCCAAAGCATTCCGGAATATCGACCTGCACGTCCGTGCGGGGGAGGTAATCGGAATCGCCGGGTTGCTTGGCGCGGGCAAAACGGAGCTGGTGCAGGCCATCTTCGGTAATCATAAAGTTGTGTCGGGTAAGGTCAAAGTGCGGGGGAAGGAAGTCAGGATCAAGAACCCCCTGCAGGCCATCAAGCACGGCTTTGGACTGGTGCCGGACGAACGGAGGACCCTGGGACTAAATATGCTCTTTGACATCAAGGACAACACGACCCTACCATCCTTAAGTAAGTTCCGGAAGTGGGGCGTTTTCCAAAATCATAGTGCAGAGGCAAAAGCCGCATTTGAGTACAACGAGAGGATGGAGCTCGCCTATTATTCGTTATGGCAAAACGTCAAGAAGCTCTCGGGCGGCAACCAGCAGAAGATTGTAATCGCCAAATGGATGCTCCGAAACTCCGAAATCTTCCTGATGGATGAACCCACTCGCGGTATCGATGTCGGCGCGAAGTTTGAAATCTATACGCTGATCAACGAGCTGACCAGGCAGGGCAAAGCGGTTATCCTTGTTTCCCAGGAGATGGAGGAACTCATTGGCCTTTGCAACAGAATCTATATCATGTTTGAAGGCGCCATGATGGACGTGGTCGAGGGCGAGCGCAAGACCCAGGAAGTTATTATTAACAGCTTGTTAGGAGTAAACGAAAATGAATAATCCAGTCATTGAAAGTAATACAAAATTGAAGCGCTATGATGGAGGGGTAAAGGCGTTTTTTCAGGAATGGATGATACTCCTCCTTTTCTTGGCACTTTTCGCCATCTGCTGCATCAACCCGAATTTCCGTACCACCAACAACATCATGAACGTGTTGCGCCAGGCCTCCTTTATCGCTATTATTGCGATGGGGCAATTCTTTGTCATACTGACAGGCAATATGGATATGTCTATTACGTCCATCATCGGTATGGTGTCCATTTTCTTTGCGGGCTTTGCGGTAAAAGTAGGAATGCCTGTGTGGCTTGCGGTGGTGCTTGTAATGTTAATGTCGGGCGCACTGGGCGTTATCAACGGTACGCTAGTGGTATACGGACGATTGCCGTCCTTTATTGCAACGCTGGTGGTCATGAACATCATCAAGGGCATCTACTTTATCTATTCGGGCGGCCTGCCCATTTCCGGATTGCCGGAGTCCTTCAATTTCCTTGGCGCCGGCTATGTCGGCTTTGTTCCTTTCCCGGTCATTCTGATGATCATCATCGCCGTGATTTTGCATATTATTACGAGGCATACGGCTGTTGGTAGGAGCTTTTACGCAATAGGAGGCAACATCGAAGCCGCCAAGCTTTCCGGCATTAACGTAAAATTTGTTGGCATCCTTTCGTTTGTGCTGTGCGCTTTGCTTTCCGCGATAGGCGCGCTTGGCCTTAC
>JAEZIE010000068.1 GCA_023416175.1 Bacillota bacterium | reverse complement strand
CCTGATGCGTGCCTACGCGGTTACCAAAGGGCAGGTTGCTGAGTATGAGATCATATGGCGCGCGGGGGACAAATGCGGTGCAATCCTTGTGAACTAAGCCTGCGCGGACGTTTGCCGCCCGCATATTTTCCTTCGCGATTTCGATCGCGTTGTAGGCGATATCGATGCCCGTAAGCGAACTGTCCGGATACAGCTTTCCCCACTCGATGAGAAGCGTGCCGCTACCGCAGAAGGGATCGAGCACCTGCAAGCCGGATGTTTTCTTAATGAATCCCGCGGCATAGCGCGCTACGCAGGCGGCTGTAGCCGGGTGCATGGAGGCCGGCAGGGCGCGCTTGCGGTAAAGAAAGCGCGGATCGTCCAGCGTATAGAGCTTACAGTATGCGTCATACGTTCCATCCTGCTGCAGTACAAGACGCAGTTCGGCATCGTACTGCGAAGGGCTGTTTAGAAGCGTACCCTGATCCAGTTCCGAAGCGAGTGAGGAGATAAACGCTGCACGGTTGTCGACTGTGGGGCATTCCACGCGGTAAGGATATGGTTCCGGCCCGGAAAGCGCATCTTTCAGCAAAGAAACAAACGGTTCCCGCACTGCTTTCACTACCGCGGCGGTTTCTGCCGGAATGCCCTCTGCAAGCGGGAACAGCAACTCAGAAAAGCAGCGGGCGCGAAAGAGTGTTTTTACATCCTGTACGGAAATAGAAAGCATATCCTGCCCTGCCGGACGGGACGCGATAGAAAGATTGTTCAATTCCTGCTGCAGCAGCGGCGCAAAGCCCGCAGGCGAGACCACAACCCCACTGTGGGGTTTGGAGAAGCCCTGAAACGGATGCGACGCAATCTCCATCAGCCTTGCGCGCGCGCGGCGCAGCGCCTCCGCTTCTTCCCGCGCATGCTTTTCTTCTTCCGGCCCCTTGGCGATGGGCTCGGGCAGAGCGCTAAGATAGGCGCGCGCCGCCTCCCCACCCACAGCGCCCAGGGCCAGCAGCATGGAAGGGCGCACAAAGCGTGTGGTTTCGGCATTCAGCGCCGCGATAAGCGCCGGCGCATCCTTCCTGTTCTCCAAAGCGCCCAAAAGCCTTGCGGCGTTTTTGCGCGCCTTGGGGTCCGTATGCTCTAAGGCGGCATACAGCTTGTCCCTGCCAAGCGCGGCGTCGATGTACTTGCGCGCCGCTTCCTTTTTTGCAGCGGCGACAAGCGCGCTGAGCGCTCCGGCGGGATCCGGACCGCTTACCGCCGCTATTTCGATATCCAGCGCTTTTTGATCCAGCGCGGGCTGGTCCTGCCGCTTCATCGCTTGTTCTCCGCGGCCTTGCGGATGACGTTCAATACCGCCGAAGTGCCGTCCGCGTTGGGGGCCTCGGTCATCGCGTTCAAATACCGCTCGCGGTTATGATAGAGGGAGGTCAGGGCTTCCGTCAGTGTTTCGGGCGTCATCTGCTCCTGTTCCAGCAACGCGGCGTAGCCTTTCTTTTCAAAGTATTTGGCGTTCAAAATCTGATCGCCCCGGCTGGCGGATTTGGGCAGCGGAACGAGAAGCGCGGGCTTTTTGAGCGCGAGGAATTCAAACACGGCGTTTGCACCCGCGCGGGAAAGCACGATATCCGCCATGGCAAAAAGATCGGGCAGCTCCCCGGAGATATACTCATACTGCACATATCCCGGCTGCGCGTGCTTCTCAGACACTTTGTCCTTTCCGCATAAATGTATGACGTCAAATGTTTTTAGTAGCTCCGGCAAAGCCTCGCGCAAGGCTTCGTTCACGGCCTGCGCGCCCAGGCTCCCGCCCATCATCAGCAACACGGGCTTGGAGCCGGTAAGCCCCGCGAACGCGCGCCCGTGCGCGGGTACGCCTTCATAAAGCTCTTTGCGGATGGGCGTTCCGGTAAACACGCCCTTTGTGCCGACATGGGAGAGCGTATCTTCAAACGTGACGCAAACGGTGGTGGCGTATTTGTTGGCGATCCGGTTAGAAAGGCCCGGCGTATAATCCGATTCATGCACGACGATATTCGTAAGCTTTCTAGCTCCCACCACCACGGGTACGGAGACAAAACCGCCTTTTGAGAACACAACGTCCGGCTTTATCTGTTTGATGAGCCTGCGGGACTGTCCGATGCCGCGAAGCACGCGAAACACATCCGCCACGTTTTCGAGGCTAAAATACCGCCGGAGCTTCCCGGCGCTGATGCAGTGGTAGGGCACGCCCTCCGCTTCCACCAGCCTGCGCTCAATGCCTGCCTTGGTTCCGATATAATGGATTTTATACCCCTCCTCTTTCAAAACGCGCATCAGCGCGAGATTAGGGGTGACATGTCCGGCGGAGCCGCCTCCGGTAAACACTGCCGTATGCTGCATGGATGGGTCCTTTCATGCGTTTTCGGTTTAGTATATGCCTTTTTTGCGATGCGCGGTTCCTTTTCACAACAGAATATCTTGTTATCCTCTGTGCAAAAGAGAGTATACCACAAAATGCGGCAGCTGTGTTAGAATAGAGCAACTGCCGCAACGCTTGTATATCATTTGCCGCCTTTTCAGCTTAATGGAAAAGCGTCAAGTTTAAGAAAGGATTTTCTCCATGAAGAACAGAAAGAGCCTGCTGATGGTGCTTGCGGGCTACGTGATTTGGGGTGTGCTGCCGCTTTACTGGCATGTGCTTTCGGGCATCGACCCCATCGTGATCCTGTGCTGCCGCATTATTATGTCTGCAATCAGCGCAACACTGCTGCTTTTGGCAACGGGGCGCCTAGGTGAGCTATGGGCAGTGATGCGGAACAAAAATGTGATGAAGTTCCTGATTCCCGCGGCACTTGTCATCACCATCAACTGGGGCGTTTACATCTGGGCGGTGAGCGCAGGGCATGTGACGGACTCTAGCCTCGGATATTATATGAACCCGTTGGTGGTATTCCTGTTCGGTACCCTCGTATTCAAGGAGCGTTGCGGCAAAATGGAGCTGATTGCGCTGCTGCTTGCGGCTGCCGGCGTACTTTTGACCACGCTGCAGTACGGCGCGTTCCCCTACATTGCCATTACGCTTGCCCTTTCTTTTGCACTTTACGGCATGCTTAAGAAGGTTGCGCATGTGGACGGTACCGTCAGCATTGCGGTTGAGACAATCATCCTCGCCCCTGCAGCGCTGCTCTTTTTAATTCTCTCCCCGCAAACGCATGCGGCATTGCAGGCGGCGACGCCGCTGCAGTTTGTATTCCTGCTGCTTGCGGGCATCGTAACGGCTGCGCCGCTCATCATGTATACGCAGGGTGTGAACGGCCTGCCCTTTATTACGATGGGCTTTTTGCAGTATATTTGCCCCACGCTGATGCTGATACTCGGCGTAGTTATCATGGGCGAGCCGTTTACGCTGGCCCAGGGTGTGAGCTTTGCGTTCATTTGGGCGGGCCTGATCTTATTCAGCATCGGCATGGTGAGAAGGGAAAAGAAACAGGCGGCGCTGGAGGCGGCGGCAGAGCAGGGTTGAGACTTTATTGCACGGGCCTTGCCCCTGCACCCCACCCAAGGGACACGTCCCTTGGGAATCCCTTTCATCATGAAACGCCCTAAATAGGACGTTTCAGGGAGACTCGTAGTGGGGGCGCCTCCTTCTTCAAAGTGCAAGCGGCATAAGGAAGGGGTTTGGGGAAACGTAGTTTCCTCAACACAAAAAATAACCGTCGGGGCTGAAAGCGCCGATACCTTGAAACCTCAGCCTGTTTTTGCTGGCATGCTAAAGCGCCCCGTGCAATGTGAACTGCACGGGGCGCTATTGTATCTTACCTTTTCCTTTTACTTCTTCGGCGTAATCACGACGCGGCGGTTGGGTTCTTCCCCTTCGCTGTGGGTGGTCACATAGGGGTTATTTTGCAAGGAAGCATGGAGCACGCGGCGCTCGTAGGGATTCATGGGCTCCATGGCAATGGGGCGGCCAGTGGATTTTACCCTCGCCGCCTGCCTGCGGGCAAGGCGCACCAGCGTATCCTCCCGCTTGCTGCGGTAATCCTCGGTATCCAATGTGACGCGAAGATATTTTTCCTGCTTGCGGGTGCGGTTTACGACCAACGAGGTCAGGTACTGCATGGCGTCGAGCGTTTCGCCGCGGCGGCCGATTAACAAGCCTTTGGTTCTGCTGTCGATCGACAGGCGAATGCCGTTTTCCACTTCCACAGCGCCCACATCCGCTTCGACACCCATGTGCCCGAGCAGCCCGGTCAAGAACTGGCCCGCGGGGTGGTTTTTTGCAACTTCCGCGCTGTATGCATACTCTTCCACAGGAGACTCTGCAGGCTTGCGGAATTCTTCCCGCTTCTGCGGACGGTCATCGCGGCGGCCTTCGTTGGGCCTGTGCTCGTGCCTGGGTTGCTCCCCATTGGGTCTTTGTTCCCTGCGTTCCCCGCCCTGCGGCCTGTTTTCGCGCTGTTCACGCGGGCGTTCGGGCCTCTGCTCACGCTCTTCGGAAAGAACGCGGGGCTTCTGTACGGGGACTTCATCCCCCTGCTTACGCTCGGTCAGGCGTACGCGGGCAAGCTTGGCGCCGATGCCAAAGAGCCCCTTGCTTTCGTTCTGTAACGTCTCAATGACGACCTCATCGATGGAAAGGCCCAATT
>JAEZIE010000305.1 GCA_023416175.1 Bacillota bacterium | reverse complement strand
CCTCACCCCTTGCGTTGGGGGTTGCTCCGCCAACCCCCAACGGAAACCCTCGAAGAAGTGGCACCCGCCACTTCTTCGAAATTCATATTTCATCCATCATCCGATAACCGACGCCGACCTCGGTGACGATATACTTGGGCTCTGCCGGGTTTTGTTCGAGCTTTCTCCGTATGTTTGCCATATTCACACGAAGCGCCTGTATTTCATTGGTGTAGGGGCCCCAGACCTCCCGCATGATAAAATCATGCGTGAGTACTTTGCCGATATTTTTTGCAAGCAGAACGATGATCTTATACTCGATGGGCGTGAAGTGCAGGTCTTTGCCCGCAAGCGTCACGTTTCGCTTCTCCAGGTCAATCTCCAATTCGCCCACGGATATCACGGTTTCCTGCCGCATGCCCTTTTCCACCCGCTGGGTAAGGCGGATGGCGTTCCGGATGCGGGCAAGCAGCTCCGCCGTGCCAAAGGGCTTGGTGATATAGTCGTTTGCGCCAAGGTCCAATGCCTCCACCTTATCGCGCTCATGGCCGCGCGCCGAAACCACCACCACGGGTATGGCGCTCCACGCCCGAAGCAGCTTTAACACTTCCACGCCGTCCATGTCGGGTAGCCCCAGATCCAGCAGCACAAGGTCCGGGCTGTGGGAAGCCGCCATGGCCACCCCCTGGGACCCCTTGGGGGTTTTCACCACGCGGTAGCCGTTGGCGGTGAGTATGGCAGAAATAAAGTTCGAGATGGTTTCGTCATCTTCTACAATCAGTATGAGCGGCTGGTTATTCATGGTTATCCTCACTTTCCAGAGGTAAAGTAAAGCGAAATGCGGCCCCGCCTGCCGGGAGGTTGCATGCTTCCATCACGCCCTGATGCGCCTTGACGATGGTCATGCAAATGGAAAGGCCGATCCCCATGCCGCGCGTCGCGTCGACGCTGCGCTTGCCGGTGGGGACGTCGCCGGTAAAAAGATGTGCAAGCTCTTCTTTTGCAATGCCGGAGCCGTGATCCCGTACCTCAAATGCGGCAAAGTCCCCTTCCCGCCTGACCTCCACCTCAATGGGAGACTCGGTATGGGCGTGCTTAGCGGCATTTTCCATGAGATTGATCAGCACCTGTTCAATGAGCGTCCCGTCCATGGGCACAAGCAGCAGCTCCTCCGGAGCTTTTACCTGAATGGTCCGCCGAGGATAACGCTTGCGGAACCGCCGCACAGCCTCCGCCACCACTTCCTCTGCGACCTCAATGGTCTTTTTTACGCTGGTTTCCTCCTCGTTGATGCGGGTGACGGACAGGAGGTTTTCTACCATTCGGATGAGCCACTGCGAATCATCCCGGATATTGCTGATGAGCATATCGTGCGTGGTTTTGTCGAGCTTGTCCCCATTTTCCAATAACGCGGAGCTGGCGCCGGAAATGCCTGTAAGCGGAGTCCTTAAATCGTGTGAGATAGCGCGCAGCAGGTTGGAGCGCATCTTCTCTTTTTCCGATTCAAGAAGGATCCGCCCCTGCTCATCCGAAAGCCGCTGACGCTCCAACGCCATGGCAACCTGGGTAGCCATCATGCTCAAAAGCAGCCTGTTATCCTGGGTAAGCGGGCTCTTTTTGCAGGATACGCCCATTACGCCCGCCACGCGCCCCTGGGCGCTGACCGGCATATAAAACGCTTCCGCCTCGGAAAATGTATCCGTCCCCTTCCCCGCGGATTTATGGTTCAAAAACACCCAGCGGGCGACGGCGCGGCCTTTCTCCGTATCCAAAAACTCCGCCTTCGGCTCATGCTTGGATTGGAGCAGCACGCCGCTTCCAGCCTGATCCGGCTCCTCTGCATAGAATATTGCGGAACGCTCAAAAAGCTTTTCAGCATAGCTGTTGGCGACGTCAGCAATGCCTGCTAACCCCTGAGTGGCCAACAGCTTTTTGTTGATCTCATATAAAATCTGCGTTCGCCACTCGCGTTCCACGCTTTTATTGGCCTGAGTCTTGATGCGTACGGTCAGCGCGCTTGTAATGAGGGCGACGATGAGCATGATCAAAAATGTGACGGGATACGACCCGCTCCACAGCGAAAATACGTAATATGGATACGTGAATATAAAATCCGATAAAAGAACGCTGAGTATGGACGCGGCAATCCCGTAAAGATACCCTGACGTTACGCGGGATATGAGAATGACGGAGAGAATGTAGACGACGATATTGCTTTCATACATCGCAGCTTCCCTGAGCGCGTAGGAAACAAGCGTGGCAAGCGCGAGGAGCGCGATGGTCTTAAAAACATCCTTCCCGGAGAACGAAAACGCGCTTTCGCCAAACAGCTTCCGCCTGCCCGAATGGTACTGGCGGATGGAGCGGTTGGGGATGATGTGTACTTCCACGCCCGGCAAAAGGGCGATGAGCTGATCCTCAAAATCCAGTTCAAACAGGTTTTTTACGGTGCGCTTGTTACGGCTTTTGCCCACCACAATATCCGTAATACCCGAAAGCGCGGCGTATTCCGCAATGACAGGAGCCAACGCGCTGCCGTTTAATGTGACGCATTCCGCGCCCATGCGCTCGGCCAGCAGCAAGTGTTCCCGTACGCTTTGCTTTTGCGCTTCCGTCAATCCCCGTCCGCCGATCTTTTCTACATACAGCGCCACAATGGGGGCTTGCATCGTCTGCGCGACGCTTGCCGCCCAACGGATGCAGGATTGGGAGGAGGGCGAAGGGCCGATGCAGACCAGGTACTTGGTTCTGGGGTTGACGGCGGCGGGCTTTTTTTGCTGCTGCAGGTTTTCCCGGCTGACCCGCTCCGCCGCCTTATGCAGCGCAATCTCTCTTAAACGCCGCAGGGTATCCGTATTGGCCGCATAAGCATCTACAAGCGCGGCACGCGTATGGTCCGCCTGCAGGCGGCGCATAAGGTCCTCCGGGTCGATATCGATGAATGTAACTTGCTCGGCGTTATCAAATACCGCATCGGGTATGGTTTCCTCTGCCGCCTGCCCGGTCAAGGCTCCAATCAGTT
>JAEZIE010000201.1 GCA_023416175.1 Bacillota bacterium | reverse complement strand
TCTCAAGCAGCGGGCGGTTGGTGCAAAGCGCCACCACGAGCGTACCCTGCTCAATCAGGGAGATGGTGCCGTGTTTCAATTCCCCCGCCGGATACGCTTCGGAATGGATGTAGGAAACTTCCTTGAGTTTCAAGGAGCCCTCCAACGCCAGCATGTAGTCAAGGTTCCGGCCAATAAAGTATACGTCCTTGTGGCTGAAGAACTGGGAGGCGAGATACTGGATCTCCGTATGGTCAGAAAGCAGTTTTTCCGCCTTTGCGGGCAAAACATTGAGCGCCTCCAGACGTTCTTCCACCAAAGCGGACGAGAGTGTGCCGCGTACCGCGCCAAGGTGCAGCGTCAGGAGGTAGATCATCGCCAGCTGCGTGCTGTACGCCTTGGTGGTGGCCACGGCGATTTCGGGGCCAGCCCAGGTGTAGAGCACATCGTCGCTTTCGTTGGCAATGGCGCTGCCCACCACGTTGACGATGGAAACGATCGTAGCACCCCGCGCTTTTGCTTCCCTCAGAGCAAACAGCGTATCGATGGTTTCGCCGCTCTGGGAAATGACGATGCACAGCGTCTTATCGTTGACCAGGGGGTCACAGTAGCGGAATTCGGAGGCAAGATCGCAGGAGGTGGGGATGCGCAACGCGTCGCGCAGCAGCGTCTGGCCGATGCATCCTACATGCCAGGCCGAACCGCAGGCGATGAGCTGGATCTGCTCCACGCTCTTGAGATACTCTTCCGTGATGTGCTTAAGTTCTAACTCGACCTTCCCGCCGCGCATGCGGGGGGAAAGCGTGTCGCGCAACGCTTTGGGCTGCTCCATAATCTCCTTGATCATGAAGTGCTCATATCCGCCTTTTTCCGCGGAAGCGACGTCCCATGTAATGGTTTCGCTTTCCCGCGCCACAGGGTCGCCCTGCCTGTCGTAAAGCTTCACTTCATCGGGCGTGATGATGGCCAGTTCCCGCTCGTGGAGCCGCAATACCTTTCGGGTGTGCTGCAAGAGCGCGGGTATGTCGGAGGCGATAAAGTTTTCGCCTTCGCCCAGGCCCACCACCAGCGGGCTATCCTTGCGAGCGGCGATAATGGTATCCGGATGGTCGGAGAACAGAATGCCCAGAGCAAACGCGCCTTCCAACAGCCCCATGGCTTCCTGCGCCGCCGCGACAGGATCGCCGTGGTAGCAGTAATCTAGCAATTGAGAGACGATTTCGGTATCCGTCTGGGAAAGGAAGGTATAGCCGTGGCCCGCAAGGAAGTTCCGGAGCGTCATGTAGTTTTCCACAATACCGTTGTGAACCACCGCGACCCTCCCGCTGTGGGAAAGGTGGGGGTGTGCGTTTGTATCGGAAGGTTCCCCGTGCGTGGCCCAGCGTGTGTGGCCAATGCCGCAAACGCCGTTTAATTTTGCGCCGTCTTCTGTGCGTTCTTTGAGTTTCGCAAGGCGGCCCTGGGCCTTGATCACGTCGATGCCTTCGTCCGCCGCCACCGCAAGGCCTGCGGAGTCATAGCCGCGGTATTCGAGCTTGGACAATCCATTGAGCAGGATCGGCGCCGCCTGCCTCGGTCCGGTGTAACCTACGATTCCACACATGTCTTTACCTCCCATGACACTTCCTAAAAAATATATACCGATACTATACCTTGCACGCGGTTGAAACGCAAAATGGAACTTCTATACTTTCCGGCAAGGTGCAACGATGACGAATGTCAGGTAGCCTACAACTACAGCGCGCAGGCGATGGCGGCGGCAAGCCGAACGTTGTTGTAAACAAGCTGGATGTTGGAAGCAAGGCTCTCCCCTCCGGTCAATTCCTTCACCCGTGCCAGCAGGAAGGGGGTGGAGTCCTTGCCGTGTATGCTCTGCTCCTGCGCTTCCCTTAACGCCTGGTCAACCGCTTTTTGCATGACGTCGGAGTTGAGAGAATATTCCTCCGGGATGGGGTTTGTAATGAGCATGCCGCCTGGGTAGCCCAAATCGCTCTGCATGCGGATGGAGGCTGCGATCTCCTCCGGCGTATCCATGCGGTAGTCTACCGCAAAGCCGCTTTTGCGGGTAAAGAATGCGGGAAGTTCCTTGGTGCCATAGCCGATAACGGGGACGCCCTTGGTTTCTAAGTATTCAAGAGTCAGGCCTAGGTCCAGTATGCTCTTTGCGCCCGCGCAGACGACAGCGACAGGGGTATGGCTCAGTTCCTCAAGGTCCGCGGAAATATCCATGGTGGTTTGTGCACCCCGGTGAACGCCGCCGATACCTCCGGTGGCGAATACGCGGATACCCGCCATGGCCGCGATGATCATGGTTGCCGCAACCGTTGTCGCGCCGTCTTTCTTTTGTGCGCAGAGGATGGGAAGATCCCGTCTGCTTGCCTTGGCAACAGCGGTACCTGCCTTACCAAAATAATCGATCTGCTCTTCTGTCAGGCCCGCGCCCAACTTACCGCCGATGACGGCGATGGTCGCGGGTTCCGCGCCCGCTTCGCGTGCGATACGCTCGCAGGATAAAGCCGTCTTCACGTTTTCCGGGTAGGGCATGCCGTGCGAGATGATGGTGCTCTCAAGGGCAATTACCGGACGGCCTTCATTGAGAGCCTGCTGCACCTTGGGGCTGATGGAAAGCAGGGGGGTGCTATTTGTCATGATCGTGTCTCCTTTATTATATGCGCGCACTACGCCATACGGGAAAAAGTGCGTGTCAGGTCTCCTGTTAATATGCGTTCCCGGGCGGCCAGTAAGCCAATCTCAGCACAGGCTTTTACATCAAACCCGTTCCGTTCGCCATAAATCAATGCGGCAGTCATTGCATCCCCGGCTCCGGTCGTATCGCGCCGCTGATCGCTTCCCTCTACAAGCGAGGATAGTATGCCAGATTGGGCCGTATCCGAATAATAAACGCCATCTGCGCCAAGCGAAAGATAAACGCGCCTGACGCCGCGCTCCAAAAAGAAATCCGCAGCTCGGCGTACGCCGTCCAGTGTGGAACAATCGACCCCGGTCATAGCCTCCGCCTCAAGTCTATTTGGCTTGATGGCGTGTACGTATGGGAGTATGGGTAATACGCGCTGAGCCTTATGGGCGCTCACCGGGTCCACAAACAATGGTACAGTGATGTTTTTAGCTAGATAGGAAAGCGCAGCTGCAGGAAGATTTGCGTCCAACGCCACGAGCGGCGCTGCGTTGCATATGGGAACAAACGGGGCAAGAGTCTCCGGAGAAAGCGTTTCGATGGCATCCATCTGGTTGATGGCATAGAGCATATCGCCGTCTGCATCATGCAGGCACAGGTAGGTACCGCTGCCGCACTGGGCGGTGAGGATATGCGAGGTCCCGATATGGTCTTCTTGGCAGCTTTTTAAGAGCGCCGCGCCAAAAGCGTCATCTCCTACCGCGGTGATGAGCTCCACCGGCAGGCTAAGCCGCGCAACGCCCCATGCGACGTTGCGGCCCACGCCGCCCGGGCGCAATACGACGGTGCCGGGGTTTGAGTCCCGCAGCAGCAGCGGCGCATGCGGCGTACCCAACACATCCATGTTCATCCCGCCGATGACGACGACGGGCACTGTGGTTTCTTTGAATGGTTCGGCCACAGGCGGGATACTCACAGCTTTTCCTCGGGGAAGTCGGCTTCAAATACGATTTCTGCGGGGCCGGTCATATACACCGTATCATCCTCGGCCCAGTCGATATGTAAGATACCCAGTTCCAGATGTACGTCCACGGATCGGCCAACGAGACCGTTCTTGGCGCAGAGCACCGCCGTACCGCAGGAACCCGTGCCGCAGGCAAGCGTCGCAGCAGCGCCGCGCTCCCAGGTCCGCATTTCGATGCTGTTATGGTCGATCACCCGGAAGAAGTTCACGTTGGTGCGCTGCGGAAATGTTTCATGCCGCTCAATGGCCGGGCCGTAGGCCCTTAGATCAAACGTCTTCGGGTCGTCCACCTGCACCGCCGTATGGGGTACGCCCATGCGCACGGAGGAGTAAGTAAATTCCTTGTCTAAGGCGGTTAAGCTGCGGTTGAGGCACTCCCCTTTGCCCAATGCAGGTACATCCGCGCAGTCAAACAAGGGCTTGCCCATATCCACGCGCACGCTGGTCACGCGCCCGTTTTCATCCAGCAGCAGCTGCGGTTTGATGGTACCTGCAAGCGTTTCCACGGTGAACGTCTGCTTTTTTACAAGTCCCCGTTCGTAAACGTATTTGGAGAACGCGCGGATGCCGTTGCCACACATTTCCGCTTCGCTGCCGTCTGCGTTGATGATACGCATGCGGATGTCGCAAACGGAGGAAGGCAGTACGATCAAAAGCCCGTCCGCACCTACGCCAGTCTGGCGGTGGCAAAGAATAGGCGCTATGGAGTTGTAGTCCCGCGCTGGCGTTTGTATGGCGTCAATCAATAGGAAGTCATTTCCAAGCCCGTGTACCTTGGTAAAGCGCATAGATTGCCTCCTGCTTTTTGATGGGGCAGTACTGAACTAGTTCATTATACTGCATCCGTTCCCGGTTTTGCACCACACGGCAGAAAGTGTTTACACCATGGTAACATATCCCTGTTGCCCATCACGGGATCATATATTCGTCTGCTCGCTGATTTTTTAAGACAGCGCGGGCTGTACAGCCGCCGAAATTTATATTATTTTAGTATCAGGTACATATTTGATTCAGCATTCAAAAAGAAGAAAATTCCGGACATGATAATATGATGCCGGGTAAAAAGAAACAAAAAGAAGGCGGGAAAGATCTGACATGCATATTCCATCCGATATCGAAATCGCCCAGAACGCGAAAATCCAGCCTATCCAAAAAATTGCGGATATGGCGCGGATCGTGCCGGAACACCTGACCCCTTACGGAACGTATAAAGCAAAGGTTTCCCTTGAGTTGCTAAAGGAAGAGCGGCCAGACGGCAAGCTGGTACTCGTTACCGCCATCAACCCCACCCCCGCCGGGGAAGGGAAGACGACCACCACCGTGGGCCTGGCGGATGGGTTAAACCGGCTGGGCAAGCGTACGTGCGTGGCCCTGCGGGAGCCCTCGCTTGGGCCGGTATTCGGCATGAAGGGCGGCGCCGCGGGCGGCGGTTACGCGCAGGTGGTGCCCATGGAGGACATCAACCTGCATTTTACTGGGGACTTACACGCGATTGGCGCGGCGAACAACCTCCTTGCCGCGATGATCGACAACCATATTTACCAGGGCAACGCACTCGGGATTGATCCCCGCCGTGTCACCTGGCGGCGCTGCATGGATATGAACGACAGGCAGTTAAGGAATGTTGTCGGCGGTCTGGGCGGGACAGCGGCAGGTACGCCGCGCGAGGACGGGTTTGACATCACCGCCGCGTCCGAGGTCATGGCCGTGCTCTGCCTTTCTGAGAGTATTTCCATGCTCAAAGAAAAGCTCGCGCGTATTATCGTAGCGTATACCTATGAAAACCAACCCGTCACCGCAGGGGATCTGCACGCTGAAGGCGCACTGACGGCGCTTTTGCGCGACGCGTTATTGCCCAATCTTGTACAAACACTCGAAGGCACGCCTGCGCTCGTCCACGGAGGGCCGTTCGCCAATATTGCGCATGGCTGCAATTCCGTGATTGCCACTCAAATGGCACTCAAGCTCGGGGATTATGCCATTACCGAGGCTGGTTTTGGCGCAGACCTTGGGGCGGAAAAGTTCTTTGATATCAAATGCCGCTTAGCGGGCTTGGTTCCCTCCGCCGTTGTGGTCGTGGCCACCATACGCGCGCTTAAGCACCACGGCGGCGCGCAAAAGGGTACACTGCAGCAGGAAAATCTATCTGCACTACAGGCAGGGCTTCCCAATCTATTGCGCCATGTGGAGAACATCAAAGATGTGTTCGGCCTAAACTGCGTGGTGGCGCTCAACCGTTTCCCCACCGATACGGAAGCGGAAATTGCTCTTGTGCAGGAGCAGTGCAGAATATTGGGCATCAACGCGGTACTGTCCGAGGTTTGGGCCAAGGGCGGCGAGGGAGGCATGGCGCTTGCGGAAGAAGTCGTCAAGCTCTGCGAGCAGGAAAGTGCGTTCCGTTATTGCTATGATACAGAGCTTACGATTGCGGAAAAGCTCAACGCAATCGTAAAAAAGGTCTACCACGGCGCCGGGGCAGAGCTTTTGCCCGCGGCGAAGAAGCAGGCGGCGCAACTCACCGAGCTCGGCTTAGGCAATCTTCCCGTCTGCATGGCGAAGACACAGTACAGTTTTTCGGACAACGCGGCGCTTTTGGGCGCGCCCGAAGGCTTTACCGTCACCGTCCGCAATCTCAAAGTAAGTGCCGGGGCGGGCTTTATTGTCGCGCTCACCGGAGATATTATGACCATGCCCGGCCTTCCCAAAGTACCCGCTGCGGAAAAGATCGATGTGGATGAAGCGGGGAGAATTACCGGGCTGTTCTAGGCCGGACATGAGTTCCACAAAAAAGCGGGGCGGTCCGCCGATATCGGCTTCCGCCCACCAGAATGTGGGGCATATATGACAAAGGATATACGCATTAAAAAACGCTGCGCCGTTTCCGGACTCCCGCTTTTGGGGGTCCTTTTTTAGTCAGACGGCAATTCTTGTCATGAACCATATCTGACAAAATGGGAGGATGTTCTCCCTTGTAATATCGGGCCGTATGCATGAAAATTACAGTATACCAATGTACCTCGAAGGAACCCGCATCTATGGTGCCATGCGCAATGAAGAACTCTTCAGGCACCCGGGACTCATCCTTCATCACATCGTTTGCCGGCAAAACAAACTTCACAATCCGTACAATCCATCGCAGAAAAAAGAATATGGAGGGGTATATGGAAACTGCAGTCAAAACCAAAAGCGGCAAGCAGACCGTACAAAAAATCGGCCGGTTCATGAGCGGCATGATTATGCCGAACATCGGCGCATTTATCGCGTGGGGCTTTATCACATCGCTCTTTATCCCGGCCGGCTTGTTCCCTCATGAAGGGTTTGCAAGCATGGTGGGGCCGATACTCCGCTTCCTGTTGCCCATACTCGTAGGTTACACGGGCGGCAGAATAGTGGGAGGCCTGCGCGGCGGCATAGCGGGCGCTGTTGCGACAATGGGCGTCATCATCGGCACAGAAGTCACCATGATCATGGGTGCCATGCTCATAGGTCCCTTGGCCGGCTGGGCCATGAAAATGTTTGACCGTGCGGTTGAGGGGAAGATCCGCGCAGGCTTTGAAATGCTCGTCAACAACTTCGGCCTGGGCATTCTCGCCATGGTGCTGGCACTGTTGGGTTACCTGGTTATCGGGCCGATTGTACAGGCCATCACAGCGTTCCTGACGGCGGGTGCGACGTTTATCAACAACATCCACGTGCTGCCCGCGATCTCGCTCTTTGTGGAACCCGCAAAGGTGCTGTTCTTGAACAACGCCATCAACCATGGTATTATGGGGCCGATCGGTGCGGAGCAGGTTAAGGAATTCGGGAAATCCATCATGTACCTGGTGGAAGCCAACCCCGGCCCCGGCCTTGGCGTGCTTTTAGCCTGCTGGCTGTTTGGCAAGGGCAACGTCAAAGCTTCCGCCCCCGGCTCAATCATCATCCATTTCCTGGGCGGTATCCACGAAATCTATTTCCCGTATATCCTAGCCAACCCGGCGCTGTTGCTTTCCGCCATCGCGGGCGGCGCATCCGGCCTTGCGGTATTCTCCCTTTTGAACGCCGGTCTGAATGGGCCGCCGGCTCCGGGCAGCATCATCATGGTCATCATCATGTCGCCTTTACCTGATTTACTTAAGGTGCTTCTGGGTGTACTTGTTTCCGCTGCGGTGGCCATGCTCGTCGCCATTCCCTTTGTCAAACGGCAAAAGGGCGATGACGTGGACCTGGAAGCCGCGACCAACCAAATGAAGGCCATGAAGGCCGAAAGCAAGGGCACCGCCCC
>JAEZIE010000148.1 GCA_023416175.1 Bacillota bacterium | reverse complement strand
CGCTCGAGCACGTACCGGTCGCCCACGGCGGTCTCTTCGATATGTATGCCCGCCTGCTTCATGCGGCGTTTGAGACCGAGGTTGCTCATGACGGTGATGACAAGGGTTTCCCCCTTCAATACGCCGCGCGCATGCATGTCGAGCGCACAGATGCCCAATATGCGGTCCCCGTCCACAA
Source organism: Bacillota bacterium (assembly GCA_023416175.1). Taxonomy (GTDB): domain Bacteria; phylum Bacillota; class Clostridia; order Christensenellales; family CAG-138; genus JAEYLA01. The sequence goes on along the minus strand of JAEZIE010000148.1, from coordinate 7,027 downwards.
TGCGTCCACGTTCGTCGGTAGCAATCAGCCGGTCCGCATCGCCATCGAATGCAAGGCCCACATCCGCGCCCAGTTCATACACAAGCTGCTGCATGCGCTCGGGGTGGGTGGAGCCGCACAGGTCGTTGATGTTGTAGCCGTCGGGTTCATCTGAAAAACTCATGACCTCCGCGCCCAGATCGCAGAGCACTTGCCGGGCGATCTCGGAGGCTGCGCCGTTTGCACAGTCGAGCACAATGCGCATGCCATCCAGCCGCGTATCGGCGGTATTGACCAAAAATTCGCGGTACTCGTCGATCGCACGGCGCACGCGCGTCACCCGGCCCACGGCGGCACCGGTAGGGGTGGGAAGGGGGCGATTCTCTTTGATAATGGCCTCGATCTCGTCTTCGAGCGCATCGGAAAGCTTGAAGCCGCGCCCGTCGAACCATTTGATACCGTTGTACTCCATGGAGTTGTGGGAGGCGGAAATCACAACGGCGGCGTCCGCGTCATAAAGCCGCACCAAATAGGCAAGCCCCGGCGTGGGGATAACGCCAACATGCACCACGTCCCCGCCCACAGAGCAGATGCCCGCGGTCAGCGCGCTTGAGAGCATATCTCCTGATTTTCTTGTGTCCATTCCAATCAGGATCCGGGGAGAGTGGACCTCGCTTGTCAACACATAAGCGCCTGCCGCGCCGATGCGCATAGCAAGATCGCAGCTCAAACTTCCGTTCGCAATGCCGCGTATGCCGTCGGTTCCAAATAATTTTCCCATATCGTTCTCCTTAAGCCGCTGACAAAGTCCTGTGGACTTTATCAGCGGGATTTCCCGTAGGTTAAAAGTGCGCCGTACGCACTTTTTTCCGCAAATCTGACGCGCATGTCGTCAGATTTGATTAACTGTGGGGGATTTCGATCCCCCACGACCCCCTAGGGATGGTTGTCAGAAGCTGAAATTAAAGCTTATTTTACAGGATGAGAGGCGGCAAGGTACTCCAAGGCCGTCGTCGCTGCAACCGCGCCGTCCGCTACTGCGGTAACGATCTGCCTTAAGGGAGTGTCCCGCACATCCCCTGCGGCATACACGCCTTCTACAGCAGTACGCATGAATGCGTCTGCCTGGATATAACCGCCAGCGGTTAAAGGCAGCATGCCGCGCACGATGTCCGTACGGGGCTCGATGCCTACCGCCACAAATACGCCGGAAACGGGAAGCGTATGCTCTTCTCCCGTTTTTACATGCTTTAAGCGCAAGCCTTCAAGCAGCTTTTCACCCTGGAGTTCCGTAACGACGTGTTCAAGCTCCAACTGGATTTTGGGTTCGTCCTGCACCGCTTTTTGCAGTGTGCTGCAGCCGCGCAGCTCGTTCCTGCGGTGGATCAGCGTCACCTTATTTGCAAAGCGCGCAAGGTAGAGCGCGTCAGATAGCGCGGTGTCCCCGCCGCCGATGACTGCCACGTCCTTGTTGCGAAAAAACGCGCCGTCGCAGGTGGCGCAGTAGGAAACGCCCGCCCCGGTCAACCGCTCCTCGTTGGGAAGCCCCAGCTTCCTGGGGTTTGCCCCCATACACAGTATGACAGTCTTCGCTTCCACAGTACCCCCGGAGGTTTCAATCCGCTTGACGGGGTATAAAAGGTCCAGTTTTAATACGGCGTCATACTTGATGGAAAGCCCGAAGCGAAGCGCCTGGCGCTCCATACGGATGCCCAGTTCGCTGCCCTCAATGCCTTCTTCAAAGCCCGGATAATTGTCGATCTGGCAGGTTTTCGCGGCCTGCCCGCCCGCAAACACCTCTTCAAACAGCACGGCGTTAGCACCCCCGCGAGCGGCATACAGCCCCGCCGTCAGCCCCGCAGGACCCGCACCGATGATGGCGATGTCAATCATAATTCTTGCTCCTTATGTGTCCCCACGCAGATTTTTCATCATCTGGGCAGGATCATTTGCCGTAAATACCGAATTGCCCGCCACCAAAATCGTAGCGCCCGCATCGATACACTGCCGCGCTGTTTCGGGATTGATGCCGCCGTCTATCTCGATCTCTAGCTTGAGCCCGCGCATATCCGCCATTTTCCTGAGCGCACTGATTTTTTGTAACACCAGCGGCTGGAACTTCTGCCCGCCAAAGCCGGGGTTGACGCTCATTAAAAGCACCATGTCGCATTCATCAAGTATGCATTCCAATGCAGAAACCGGCGTCGCCGGGTTTAACACAAGGCCCGCCGTCTTTTTTGCGTTTCGGATTCGCTGCAGCTGGAGCTGGATATGCGTTTCCGCCTCAACGTGGAATGTGATGCAGTCTGCACCGGCCTCCACAAAGCGGTCGATCCAATCCCCGGGCCTCTCTACCATCAGGTGTACGTCCAAAGGCAGCGTTGTATGCTTTCTGAGCGCGGCGCACATGAATGGGCCGAATGTCAGGTTAGGCACGAAGTTGCCGTCCATGACGTCAAAATGAATCCAGTCCGCGCCCTGCGCGGTCAAATTCCGCACGGCTGCGCCCATTTCCGCAAAATCCGCAGAGAGGATGGAGGGAGCTATCTTAATTGCCACGGTATTTGTTTCCTTTCTTTGCGGCATATATCCTATCAATTATACCTGTTTTTCCGGAGTTCTTCAAACTGCGTGCACAGTTCCACATAACGGGCGTAGCGCCCGGGGGAAAGTGTACCGTCCTCTAAAAGTTCCTTCACCGCGCAGCCCGGCTCCGTCCGGTGGGAGCAGGCGGTAAACCGGCACCTTTGAGGCGCGTCGCCAAACTCGGGATACGCGCGATCAAGCGTCTGCTGATCGAGTGCCGTGAGTTCCAGCAGTGAAAAGCCGGGGGTGTCGAGTACCGCGCCACCCTCATACGGCCAAAGCTCTACATGGCGGGTTGTGTGTTTTCCCCGGTCTGTACGCCGGGCAAGCCCGCCCACCAATAGGGAAAGCCCGGGTAGCAGCGCGTTTAATAGCGAGCTTTTGCCCACCGCGCTTTGGCCGGCAAAACAATTGACCTTGTTAGAAAGCGCATGACGCAAGGGTTTTAACCCTTCCCCGGTGCGCGCGGAAAGTATCAGCGTATCCACATGCGCATATTCATGCTTTATTTCCTCTAAGACCTTGCTGTCGCCTTCGTCGCACTTGTTGATCACAAGTAGCGGCGCGATGGAAAGCGGGATGGCCTGCAGCATCAGCTTATCACACAGGAGAAGGTCCGGCTTGGGCCTGGAGGCGGAAAGCACGATCACCAGCTGATCGATGTTCGCGACCTGCGGACGGATCATAAGGTTCTTGCGCGGTAAAATTTCCACCAAAGCCGCATGCCCTTCCTGCTGGCGTTCAATCAGCACACGATCACCGCACACGGGGGTAAGACCCTCGTGCCGAAACCGCCCACGAGCCTGCGCGGTCACTTCTTCTCCATTCTCCAGGCGTATGGTGTAATAGCCGCCCACGCCCTTTAATAAAAGCCCTGGTTCCTGCATTCTATTCTTTCACCCAAAACGATAGCAAAGACACCGGCATCAACATATTTCACATTCCTATCTTAAAAACGAGAACATCGCAGTGGTCCTGCGGATCTCCTCCCCGTTCTGATAGACAATAAGTGTATGCTCTCCGCCCTCCGGAATGGCGGCGGGGAAAGAAATCTCCTTCCCATTGCCCGCGTCGAGCGTCGCCTCGAAAACCACCTGCTCATAGGGAACGCCGCTGCCGTTTACCGGGATAATGGCGAGTATCTGCGTATTGTCCTCTTTCACGTCCAGCGTGAAGGCGATCTGCGCGCTGTACACGTCCTCGCCGATGCCGGAGGCAACAAGCTCGATGAGCGCGGTGTTCGACGCGATCTCGTCCGGTGCGGGATTTTGCAGCGTGACGGTATCCGTGGAGATATTATCAAGATCCGCAAGCCGCACGCGGAATGCCGTAAAGCCCCGCTCGTTGAGCAGGGTCAGCGCCTGCGTAAGCTTGAGGTTGGTCACGGTTGGTACTTCGATGCTGCGGCTTGGCTCGCCCGAGATAAACAGCTGCACCTCGTCCCCCGGCAAAAGAGGCGTGCCGGGCAGTGGTTCCTGCTCAAAAACGGTGCCTACCTTGGCGTCGGAAATCCGGTATTCCGGTATGCCGGGCAACAGCCCTTCGTCCCGTAACGCCACCTCCGCTTGCGGAAGCGTCATGCCGCGCACTTCGGGCACCATGGGCATCGCTGCCCCGCTACTCACGGTAATGGTGATGATGCCCCCATTTTTTAACTCCGTTCCTTTTAGCGGCTGCTGGGAAAGCACAACGCCCGCCGGATATTCATCGCTTTGGGCCTCCTGAACTTCCACCTTGTAGCCGCGCAGCTTGGCGGTGCTGACGGCCTCTTCCTGCTGTTTCCCAACCAGATTGGGTACAAAATCTGTCGTAGCGCTCGTGTTTTGGAGCACCGTCCGATCCATGACCATCATCATGCCAAACAAAACAAGCAGTATGAGCGCCAGGGCGGTAATGCGCCATACGGCGGAGCGGGGCTTGGCATTTTTAAGCTGCCGAGTTTGCTTCGCCTTCTCGATGGCGGGCTGGCGGGCAAAATTGCCCTGCGGTTCGCGCAGCACGCGCAAAAGATCCTGCCGCATTTCCTTGGCGCTGTGATAGCGCGCGGCGGGATTCTTGCTGACCGCCTTCATGATGACGTCGTTGAGCGCCCGAGGGAGGGAGGGCACAATTACGATAGGCGGAACGATCTCCTCCTGGATATGCTTAAGCGCGATGGAAACGGAATTGTCCCCCTCAAAGGGGAGCTTTCCCGTCACCATCTCATAGAGCGTAATGCCCATGGAATAAATATCGCTCTCGGCCGTCACCTGCCTGCCCTTGGCCTGCTCCGGCGAAATATAGTGTACCGACCCCATCACCATGGACCCGGCGTAGGTGATGGTGGAGGATTCCGCGTTGCGGGCGATTCCGAAGTCCGCAAGCTTTGCGTGCCCACGGGCATTGATGATGATATTCTGGGGCTTGACGTCCCGGTGGATGATACCCTGCTCATGCGCGTGGGAAAGCGCGTCCAATACCTGCGACCCGATGTTGATAGCCGAGCGCGACAAAAACTTGCCCTGGGCACGGATGCACTCCTTGAGCGTACTGCCGTCCACATATTCGAGCACGATGTAGTGAAGATCATCCTCCGTCCCCACAGCATAGGAGCGTACGATATGCTCGTGCGAAAGGTTTAATACCGCCTGCGCCTCCTGCTCAAAACGCCTTACAAACGAAGCGTCCGTCTGGAACTCCGCCTTCAATATCTTCACGGCGACGGTGCGGTGCAGCGTCCCCGCCTGCACGGCCTTGTACACATCCGCCATGCCGCCGGAACCGACCTTTTCTATAATTCTGTATTTTCCGGAAAGTATGCGCCCGATCATGCGGCGTCACCTCCCGAATTCTTTGCAAGCACAGCGGTGATATTGTCCGTCCCGCCCGCGTCAAGCGCAAGCTGGATCAACGTTTGCGCGATCTCTTCGAGCGATTCGCCGCTTTTAAGTACATTCTCCAGCTCTGCATGCGGCACGCAGCCATGCAGGCCGTCCGAGCACAGCAGCAGCACGTCGTCCGCATTCCACTGGCGGGTAAAGAAATCCGCTTCCTCGTAGGCGGAAGTACCCAGCGCCCGTGTAATGATGTTGCGCTGCGGGTGGCGATCCGCCTCCTCCTGCGTGATGGAACCGCTGGCCACCAGCACAGCTACCAGGCTATGATCCCGCGTAACCTGGGTGAGCGTTTCTCCATTGAAATGGTATACGCGGCTGTCCCCGATGTTCGCGGCGATGTATTCCTTTTCATACAGCAGCGCCACCGTGAGGGTGGTGCCCATGCCGCGGCATCCTTCCTCTGTCTGCGCATGCTGATAGATATCGTTATTGATGCTCTGGAGAATGCCGCGCAAAGCGCGTACGGCAGCATCCGCAGGCGCACGGAAATCATTGAGCGCGGCTGATAAGCCCTCTACCGCCATCGTGCTTGCGCGCAGGCCCGCAGCATGCCCGCCCATGCCATCCGCCACGGCAACGACCGCGGTATCTCCGGAGAGCTTGGGCACATAGAGGCTGTCTTCGTTTTTCAGCCTCCGGCCGATGTGGGTACTCGCAACGTAAATCATCCTTTGCCCTCCTGCGGCGCAAAGCGCATCCTGATGTCTGCCGCCTCCGTGCCGATGTCCCGGTGGAAGCACCGTACCTGCGCCGTATCCGCAAAGCGGCGCGCCATTTCCTCTGCAGCAGCAACCGAACGGTGCCGCCCGCCGGTACAGCCAAACGCCACCATCAGCCGCTGTTTACCCTGGGCCGCAAAGCCGGGCAAGGTATTGCGCAGCATGCGTTCGAGCTCGTCCAGGAACCGGGCCATCTCTTCGTTATGAAGCACATACTCCTGAACCGGGGCGTCAAGCCCCGAAAGGGGTCTCAATTTGGGTTCATAAAAGGGATTGGGCAAAAAGCGCATGTCCAGCACAAAATCCGCATCCACCGGCAGGCCGCGCTTGTAGCCGAAGCTGGTAAACAGCAGCAGCATGCTCTCCTGGGGCTTCAGGGATAGCGCTTCCTCCAGCCGCGCGTAGAACTCCATGGGCTTTAAGTCGCTCGTATCGATCACCGCATGTGCGCGCTCTTTGAGCGGCTGCAGCACGGCGCGCTCATGCGCGATGCCCGAAGCAATATCGCCGCCCGCGGCGTGCGGGTGGCGTCTACGGGTCTCCGCGTACCGGCGCTGCAGCACGTCGTCCCGACTGTCGAGAAATAGAATGCGGTAATCGGCGTCGGAGGAAACAAGCCTTTCGGTCATCTCCTCCCAGTCCGCGCCAAACGCGCTCTCCCGGCTGTCGATGGCGAGCGCTGCCCGCGTAATGACGGGGTTGGCGCTTTCGCACCGCTCCAAAAAGGCAGGGAGGAGGCTTGCGGGAAGGTTGTCCACACAATAAAAGCCGATATCCTCCAGGCGTTTTAATGCAAGGGACTTCCCCGCGCCGGAAAGGCCGGTTACAATCAGCAGCATCAGTCTTGGCATACGGGTCTCCCTTCTT
>JAEZIE010000153.1 GCA_023416175.1 Bacillota bacterium | reverse complement strand
ACGGAAGCCTGTGTGCCCGCTGCGGCTATTGCGCAGCAACTTGCCCGCAGTTTTGTATCAAAGTGATTTAGGGAGGCTGTATGCAGCGTATACTTGCGCTCGATGTTGGGGACAAACGAATTGGGGTTGCGGTGAGCGATCCTTTGGGGTATACTGCCCAAGGGCTCGAAACTTATAAGCGCAGGGAAACGCTGGAGCAGGATGTGGAGTATATCTTAAATCTTGCAGAACGTTATCGCCCTGTTCGGTTACTGTTTGGTATGCCGCGAAATATGGACGGCAGCTACGGTTTTCAGAGCGAGAAGGTCCGCGCTTTTGCGGATGAGGTGCTTCAAAAATGGGACGGCGAGCACGATTTTTTCGACGAACGCCTTACCACTGCCGCAGCCGAGCGCGTGCTGCTTGACGCTGACGTCAGCAGGAAAAAACGCAGGCAAGTTATTGACAAAATGGCGGCTGTCGTCATTTTGCAGGGATACATGGAAACAAGGCACAGATCATATTAGGAGGATTGCCCCATGGATGAGCGTATCGTTGCCCAGGCGGGAGAAGAACAAGACGAAGTGACATTGCTTGATGACAACGGCAAAGAGGTTCGCTTTGACCATTTGCTCACGTTTTTCCATGAAGGGGAAAAATATATCGCCCTTCTGCCGCTCGATGAAGTGGAAAACGTGGACGAAGATGAAGTGGTGTTGCTGCACGTTGTCACCAAGAATGGCGAGGATGTATACGAAACCATAGAAAACGAAGTGCTCTTGGATGAAGTGTTTGACACCTTCATGGAGCTGTTCGAAGAAATGGTGGAGCAGGAGGACTAATTGCAGCGCGTCACTGCGGTAGAACAGGACTCCATCGCCGCGTCCCTGAATATAAGTGAAGGAGATATCCTACTATACATCAACGGCGAGCCGGTGCTCGACGTGGTGGATTATACGTATCTTTGCGCGGAGGAACGGTTAAAACTGCTTTTTGAACGTGGGGACGGCAGCAGGTACGAGGTGAACCTCGAAAAAGAAGCATATGCGCCGCTGGGGCTTACCTTTGAAAGCGGTCTTATGAGCACCGTTCGCGCCTGCAAAAACCACTGCATGTTCTGCTTTATCGATCAAATGCCAAAAGGCGGGCGTAAGACGCTCCAGTTTAAGGACGACGATTGGCGCATGTCCTTTATCATGGGCAACTACATCACACTCACCAATGTAGACGAAGCGGAATTTGAACGCATCCTAAAACGAAAGGTCAGCCCGCTTTTTATTTCTGTACATGCGACGGACCCATCTGTACGCGTGAGGATGATGCGCAACCCCACTGCGGGTGAAATACTGCCGCGTCTTATTCGCTTGGCTGAAGCCGGGCTGAAATTCCACTGCCAGATCGTATGCTGCCCCACGGTAAACGACGGGGAAGTGCTGCAACAGACATTAAGCGATCTTGCCGGCCTGTACCCGCACGCACAGTCTGTCGCGGTGGTGCCGGTGGGACTTACAAAATTCCGGGACGGCTTAGCGTCCCTTCGTGTTTTTACGCAGCAGGAATCAAAAGATACCCTGAACCAGATCCGGCATTTTGCAGCCGGGTGCATGGAACGTACGGGTACCGCATTTGTATTTGCTTCCGATGAATTTTACCTTGCCGCAGGCGTTAGTTTGCCACCCTACGAGGAATACGAGGAGTTTCCGCAGATCGAAAACGGCGTAGGGCTTCTCAGGCTCTTTGAATGGGAGTTTATGGAGGCGCTTCAAGAGAAGGAGCCGCTCAAAAAACGTTTTGCCTTTGAGGCGGCAGGCGGTATGCTGGCGCATCCGTTTATGAAGAATCTCCACCAAACGCTTGCATCCTATGGAATAGAAAGTACGCTTCATGCCATCCGGAACGATTTCTTTGGCCCAAGCATTACGGTGGGTGGGCTCGTCACCGGGCAAGATTTAGCCAACCAACTGAAAGGGCGACTTTCTAGCGAGTTTCTCTTGATCCCCCACAACATGCTGCGCGAGCAGGAAGACGTCTTCTTGGACGGCATGACGGTAGCGGAGCTTTCGGATGTGCTCAACGTAAGAGTAGTTCCCGTGCGGGGTGGAGGGGACGCCTGGGTGGAGACGGTCTTTTCCCTGGCGGAAAAAGCGCAGAAGTTGCAGCTGGACTAAGAATGATCACAACGGCCCGTCCTTAAAAGACGCGCCGCTTCACGGAGGAAAACATGGGCAAGCCGCTTGTTGCAATTGTTGGCAGGCCGAATGTGGGAAAATCCACATTGTTTAATAAGCTGATTGGAAAGCGCATCTCCATCGTGGAAGATACGCCGGGCGTGACCAGAGACCGCATTTACGGAGAAGCGACCTGGCTGACGCATTCCTTTACGTTGATCGATACTGGGGGCATTGAGCCGGCGCGTGAGGACGTCATCAGCCTGCAGATGCGCAGGCAGGCGGAGCTTGCCATCGAAATGGCAGACGTCATATTGTTCATGGTGGACGGGCGCGAAGGAATGACCACGGCGGATGAGGAAGTATCGGATATTCTAAGAAAGTGCAATAAGCCCGTTGTACTTGCAGTGAATAAGGTGGATGCACAAAAGTTTGAAGAAAACGCATATGAGTTTTATGCGCTTGGTCTTGGTACGCCCATTACGATATCCTCCTCACAGGGACTGGGCTTGGGTGATCTTTTAGACGAAATCGCAAGTCACTTTCCACTTTATGAAGCGGATGAGGAAGAACAAACCACGGTCAATATCGCTGTAGTCGGGAAGCCCAATGTGGGAAAATCAAGTCTCGTCAACGCCATATTGGGGGATGAGCGCGTCATCGTCAGCAATATTCCCGGCACTACGCGGGATGCGATCGATACACCCTTTACCCGCAACGGGAAGAATTATGTCCTGGTGGATACCGCAGGCATCCGCCGCAAGCGGGCAATAGAGGACGAGAGCATAGAGCGTTACAGCGTCATACGCAGCCTAGGCGCGATCCGCCGTGCGGACGTGGTGTTCATTGTAGTAGACGCGGAGCAGGGCCTTTCCGAGCAGGACGTGCGCATCGCAGGGTATGTGCATGAAGAAGGCAAGGCGAGCGTACTCATCGTGAACAAGTGGGACCTGATTGAAAAGGACACCCACACCATGACTAAATTCAAAAAGGATCTTCTGACCGATCTTGCATTTATGAGTTATGTCCCCATGCTCTTTATCAGCGCAAAAACCGGCCAGCGCGTGGATAAGGTACTAAGCCTCGGAGACGACGTATTCCAGCAGACCTGTACCCGTATTACAACCGGTACGTTGAACGACATCGTGAGCGAGGCCATCACAATCACTGAGCCGCCCAGCGACAAAGGCCGCAGGCTAAAGATTTATTACGCAACGCAGGTTTCCATCAAGCCGCCTACATTCGTCATCAAGGTAAACGATCCTGAACTGATGCATTTTTCCTACGCCAGGTATCTGGAGAACTATTTGCGGAAATCCTTTGGCTTAACGGGGACGCCCATACGCCTGTATCCGCGTTCGCGTAATAGCGAAGGGAGCTAATGAAATGAACATTGGATTGTACGTACTTTCGGGTATTCTCGGGTATCTTATTGGCAATCTGCAAAGCGCTGTTATTATCAGCAGGCTCAAATATAAGGATGACGTCCGCAACCATGGCAGCGGCAATGCGGGCAGCACCAACATGCTGCGTGTGTTCGGGTTGAAATCCGGCGCTGTAACGTTTGCCGGAGACCTTCTAAAAGGCATCCTTGCGGTGCTGATTGGCAGATGGACCGCAGGCGAAATCGGCGGATATATCGCTGCCTTTTTTGTCGTGCTGGGCCATTGCTTCCCGGTGTTTCTGCAGTTCCGTGGCGGCAAAGGCGTTGCCTCCACTTTGGGCATTGCATGGATGCTCAACCCACTGTTTGGCGCCATCGTTACGGTATGGGCCGCTCTTATGATTGCGGTGACACGTACGATATCTATCGTTTCGCTTACCGGCATTTCGCTCTATTTCATACTTGCGCTGGTGTTTGCCTGGGGCAATACAGCATTTCTTGTAACCGTCGCGTTGCTTTGGCTGCTGGTTGTACTCCGTCACGCCGACAACATCAAACGGCTTTTAAAGGGTGAGGAAAGCAAGGTATTGCAAAAGAAACTGGAAAAGAAAGAGAAGAACGAAACCAATCCTATCGTGTAAAAAAAAGCGCCCTGTATTGGGCGCTTTTTTTATTTACGGAGTTATTCTTGCGGCTCGGATTCCATTACGATTTGTATAAACCGCAGCGATGCCGCAGAGAGAGGCACGCCATCGAGTGAAATCAACCCGATTGCGCGGGAGGGCATGGGCGGGTCAAGCTCTATTTCAAACAACTCGCCGCTTGCCAGCGCTTCCGCTGCAAACTCGCTCGTGACACAGGCGATGCCAAGCCCGATACGCGCAAACTGGACCAACAGACTGTGCGCGCCAAGTTCAATTTCCGGATGCAGCGTGATACCATGCTGCGCCGCAAACGCGTCAAGATATTTGCGGGAGTTTGAGGCCTGCTCCAGAAGCACCAAAGGTTCGCGCGCCAGGATGTCGAGAGGCACCTTCTGTCCTCTCAAGTGTTCAAACCGATCCGCCGCCACAAATACGTCGTGAACCTTCAGGCATTCCCGTACGCACAAGGCGCTGTCTTCCACCGGAAGGTTGACAAGCGCGATGTCCACTTTGCCTATCTTTAGAAGCTCAACCGTCTCAGGCGTTGTGCGGTTGGTCACCTGAAGTTGGATCTCCGGGTATTCCGCATGGAAACGTTCGAGGTAGGGGAGCAGGAAGTATTGGCACAGCGTATCGCTCGCACCGATCATCAATCCGCCGGATTGCAACGTACGCATGCGGTTGAGTTTATCCTCTGCGGCAGAAACAAGGCTCACGGCTTTATCCGCATAGCTATATAGCATGCGCCCTTCGCTGGTGAGCGTGATGCCGCGGCTGGTACGCGTGAACAGGGAGCAATCCAGGCTGTCCTCCAGACGACGCATGGCCTGGCTTACTGCGGGCTGGCTGATATAAAGTTCCCGCGCGGCGTGCGAAAGGCTGCCGCAGCGTGCAACGGTACAAAAAACACGATAAAGCTCAAGATCCGCAGACATATAAAATCCTCTTATTCACCCTAGATTTGGTTATGAAAAGGCTTATATGCATTATAATCTATCGCTTTACCGTATGCAAGAAACTCTTTGCGTAGCTTATCTATGTCCATTTTATGGCTGTAAACAAAGGAATTTCATCCCAATATTTGATGCGAAAACATGCGGTGCATGATATACTTTATACAAAAGACGGAGGTATTCTGGTATGCAGACGCAGGAATTCAGATACGCTTCGGCTACAAGCCTTGGCGAGATCTTTTCTATGCTTTGGTTTCCGGATGCCCAACCCCGTGCCGTTGTGCAGATCGCACATGGTATGGCGGAGCATATTGGAAGGTATGCGCCTTTTGCAGAGTTTTTATGCTCCAACGCGTTTGCAGTTGCCGCGAACGACCATGCCGGGCACGGCAAAAGCGCCGATCTTGCCGTAAAGGGCTATTTCGGTGAACGTAACGGCTGGAACGCTGTGGTAGCGGATATGAAAACGCTGCATGACCATGCAGCGTCGCTTTGGCCGAATGTACCCTATGTGCTGTTTGGACACAGCATGGGTTCGTTTTTAGCGCGCAGCTACGCCGCCCGCTATCCGGAGGATATCTCCGCTTTGATTCTTTCCGGTACAGCAGGCAAAAATCCGGCAGCCGGTCTTGGAAGCCTGTTATCTCAACGCGAAAAAAAGCGCAACGGGGAAAAGACTCCAAGCGAACTTCTGAACAATTTGAGTTTCGGCTCCTACAACAAGCCGTTCTTGCCTTCACGCACCCCATTCGACTGGCTTAGCCGGGATAACGAGCGAGTGGACCGCTATATAGAGGATCCGCTGTGTGGGTTTGTATTCACAGCGGAAGGTTTTTTTGATCTGTTATTTGGTATCCGGGAAATCAGCTCCTCTTTCTGGGCAGCAAATGTCCCCGATATTCCCATCTATCTTTTTTCCGGGGAGAAGGACCCTGTGGGCAACAGCGGCAAGGGAGTAAGGCAGGTTGCAAAGTGGCTGGAGGATACCGGCCATACAGTGGCAATGAAGCTCTATTCCGAGGGCAGGCATGAAATGCTTAACGAAATCAATCGCACAGAAGTTTATCAGGATGTTTTGCGCTTTTTATCAAGCGTGGTATAATCACAATGTGCTTTTCGCGCGGTAAAGGCGCTTTGAAGGAGGAATACGCATGGGTATTATGATCTACCGGGACAAGGACGCTGCAAGCGCGGCTGCTGCCACGCTGATCGCAGCGCAGATGATAGAAAAGCCAAACTCCGTGCTTGGGCTTGCCGCAACGGATATGGCGTCGCTTGTATACCGCAAGCTCGTCTCCATGACGGCTGCGGGCATACTGGATTGGAGCGAAATTACCGTATTCCAGACAAGCGAATTCATGGCCAAGCGCGCCGGAAACGTGGGCATACTCAGCGCCTATCTTGCCAGCGCCCTATATGAGCAGGTCAACATGCAGCTTGCCCGCACGCACGCGCCCAACCATAACGCACAGGACCTGCAGGCAGCTTGTTCAAGCTTTGAGGCGGATATCATTGCCTCCGGTGGGCTTGATACGGTGCTTCTCTATCTTGGGCAGAACGGCCACCTAGCCTTTAACGGCCCGGCACGTGAATTTTCCGCATTCACGCACGTGGAGCTCCTTCCCCAAAATACAATAGACGAATGCAAGGGCATTTCGGGAACCGAAGGGATGGTTGCCCAGGCCATTACCATGGGTATGAGCACCATGATGTCTTCAAAGCGCATCATACTGCTTGCGCTGGGGCGGGAGGTTTCGGGCATTGCGGCGCGTATTCTGTCCTCTGCGGTAACGCCCGCTGTTCCCGCCAGCATCTTGCAGCTGCATCCGAACGTTACGTTCGTGCTGGATGAGGACGCCGCCGTCAATCTGTAAACTTTTGATTGATAACATAAGTAAGGGGTCTAATCATGGGGTCATGGGAAAAATCATTGGATATCCTGTTGTCGGGTAACGAACGCTTTGTCAACGACGAATGCAACGTCTGCCGCAATTTTGATGAGCAGAGGCGCCTGCTTGTTGAGGAAGGGGAGCGCCCGATTGCAATCATCGTTTCCCCTTCGGATTCTTATATGCCTCCAGAGCATATATTCGATACCGGCATTGGTGCGCTCTATGTGCTGCGTATGCCCGAGCTAGAAATTGACCGGACGGCTTTGGAGGCCATTGAATTCGCATCGGAGAAACTTCAAGTGCCGCTCTGCATGATATTGACCCATGAGACCCGCCAAGGTGACCCGGAAGAGGAAGAAGGGTTTTGGGAGCGCTTTCGTAAGGACGATGACGAGGAAGAGTATAAGACCATCAAGGCTTGCGTGCAGCGTGTGCGCAACAGCTCGGCGCTCCAAGAGCCGTTAAATGCCGGGGAATTCTTTGTGGTCGGCGCGAAATACGATCTTGCTAGCGGCCGCGTTACGGTTTTTGACTTCTAATCTATACCATGCAACCCCAGGCAGTTTCACACGTCTGTTTTATGAGGGACAACCATGCTGCTCCATTGGCAAACATTGAAGGCGCAGGTTGCGGCCTGCCAAGGTTGCGCGCTATGTAATACGCGCACGCACACCGTTTTTGGCGAGGGAAACGTCCATGCGGAGATCCTGTTCGTCGGGGAAGGCCCCGGACGGGAAGAGGACTTGCAGGGACGTCCGTTTGTCGGCCCTGCGGGACAGCTATTGGATAAGATGCTCGCCGCAATCGATTTGGACCGCACAAAAGTCTACATAGCCAATGTTGTCAAATGCCGCCCTCCTCAAAACCGGGTACCGCTTGAAGAGGAAGCGTTTGCCTGCCTTCCTTATCTGCGCGCGCAAACCGGGCTGATCAAACCGAAAATCATTGTTTGTTTAGGCGCTACGGCGGCAAAGTATATCTATGACCGCGATGTGCGTATTACAAGGGAGCGGGGCGTCTGGAAAGAAAAAAAGGGCGTATGGGTCATACCGACCTATCATCCCGCGGCTTTGCTTCGCGACCCTGAAAAGAAGAAGGAAGCCTGGGAGGATTTTAAATCCATACGTGAGCGCTATATGGCGCTTTTAGAAACAGGGTGCGCTGTACAAGCTCCCGAACAAATGGTATAATGCACAACAGTTAATCAAGGAATAATTCAATGGAGGTATTCTTATGTCCGGTCACTCTAAATGGGCAAACATCAAAAATAAAAAGGAAAAAACCGACTCGCAGCGCGGTAAGATATTCACCAAGATCGGCCGTGAAATTGCCATTGCTGTCAAAGAGGGCGGCCCGGATCCTGCAAACAACTCCAAACTGCGCGATGTGATCGCAAAAGCCAAAGCAAATAACATGCCCAATGATAACATTGCCCGCTCTCTCAAAAAGGCCTCGGGTGAATTGGGTAGCGTGAACTATGAAGAAGGCACTTACGAAGGATACGGCCCCGGTGGTATCGCCGTGATCGTGGATGTCGTTACAGATAACCGCAACCGCACCGCCGCGGAAATGCGCCACATATTCGACAAAAGCGGTGGTACCTTGGGCGCTACGGGTTGCGTTTCCTGGATGTTTGCCAAGAAGGGCGTCATCATCATTGAGCGCAGTGCGCTGTTGAATGAGGATGAAGTCATGATGGCGGCGCTTGACGCGGGCGCGGAAGACTTTGTGCCCCAGGACGACGCCTTTGAAGTGTATACCGATCCTGCTGATTTTTCCCGCGTGCGCGAAGCGCTCGAAGCCGCCGGGTATACCTTTATTTCCGCCGAGATCGATATGATCCCGCAGAACACTGCCAACGTTTCTGATGCGGAAATCGTACAAAAGGTAGAACGTTTCCTGGAATGGCTGGATGACAACGAAGACGTTCAGGATGTGTTCCACAATGCCATCC
>JAEZIE010000137.1 GCA_023416175.1 Bacillota bacterium | reverse complement strand
GTTGATAAAATGCTCACAGACCTTGGGTTTATGCCGAACCAGCTTGACGCAATTGCCGTCAACTGCGGCCCAGGCTCGTTTACCGGCGTACGCATCGGCGTATGTGCTGCAAACGCGATGGGGGCGGCGCTTTCCATACCGGTCGTTGGAGTGGACGCGTTGGAAGCCCTGTATGAAAGCGTAAGCTATTGGCCCGGAAACGTATGCGCCATTCTTGATGCAAAAAACGACAACGGATATTTTGCGCAATATTCAAACGGTACCGTCGTCGCCCGGCCCATAGCCGAGGAAGTTGCCGTATATCTAAGTAGCGTCCCCTCCGGAACGTTGTTTGTTGGGGACGGGGCAAAGGCTTACAAGCCCTTGATCCTCCTAACGGTTGCAAGCGCGCAGATTGCGCCTGAACATGCATCCCTCAGCCATGCGTCGGCGCTTTGCCGCATTGCTCAGCGAATGTTGGAGCAGGCAGGGGAATCACCCAAAGAAGCGCTGCCACTGTATCTTCGCCCCTCCCAGGCGGAACGCATGTGGCAAAAGCTTCATGAAACGGCAGAGTAGGGCAACGCGCAGGAAAGAAGGAATATATATGGAAGAAGCGCTCTTCCGTCCCATGACAAAAGCCGACCTTCCCGCTGTTGCGGAACTGGAAATCCTATGCTTTCGTTCGCCCTGGACGCTCAATATGCTCAAAGGGGAGTTAAAAAACCGCCTGGCCCACTACCATGTATTGGAGCTGGACGGGAAAATTGTCGCCTATGCGGGCATGTGGGTGCTGTTTGATGAAGCGCATATCACAAACGTTGCCGTGTCCCCCGACCACCGCAGAAAGGGTTATGGCAGACGTATCATGCTCGAGAGCATGCAAGCGGCAGTAAGGCACCACGCCACACAGATGACGCTGGAGGTTCGGGAGACCAATTTCTCAGCGCAGGCGCTTTATGAAGGCCTGGGGTTCAGCATGGCCGGCCGGCGCAAGAAGTATTATTCCGATACAAACGAGGATGCCTTTATTCTGTGGAATAAGGACATTGTGAAAACCATCGAACAGTTGCATGCATACTAGTCCGGGGTCTATAATAGCGTAGTACATTCATGGACTGAAAGGAGGGAACGCCTTTGTTTATTACCATAGACGGTATCAAAACCCGATATGAGATATACGGCGAAGGCGAGCCCGTACTCATACTGCATGGCTGGGGGGCAAGCATTGAGGCCGTGCGTTCCATTGCTAATTGCGTGAGTTCTTTAGGCATGCGCGCAATATGCTTTGATTTTCCTGGTTTTGGAGAGAGCGAAGAACCTCCCGTGCCCTGGGGGGTGCCGGAATACGCGGCGTTTACCCGCAGCTTTATGGAGGAGTTCTCCCTATATGGGGTGGATGTTGTGTGCCATTCCTTTGGCGGGCGCGTAACAATTCTCCTTGCCAGCGAGGATCCAAAGCTGTTTCACCGCCTGGTGTTGATAGGTGCTGCGGGAATACGGCCCAAACGTACGTTAAAATGGTATGTAAGGACGTATACCTATAAACTTGGAAAGCAGCTCACCCGTATCGGTTGGATTGACCGGGTACTGCATTTAAAGGAAAAGCAGAAAAGTGCAGGTTCCGAGGATTACAGGGCACTCAAAAGCGATTTGATGCGGGCCGTGTTTGTAAAAACCGTGAATTTGGATTTAACCGATCGTCTGAACCGCATTAAAAACTCCACGCTGCTGATCTGGGGGGATCAGGATACTTACTCACCGCTCTATATGGGCAAGCTGATGGAACAGCGTATTCCCGGCGCCGGGCTGGCGGTATTTGAGGGCGCAGGCCATTTTGCGTATGCGGATCAGTATCCGCGTTTTTGTGCGGTGCTCAAGGCATTTTTCAAACCTTGATCAATTAGCAAATTAGGAGGTCCGGATGACAGGAATCTGGAATTTAATATTCGCCATTCTTGGGGCAGGTGCTACGACATTTGCGGCGCTGCATACCATACACATGCTGCAATTGGAAAGCTACCAGGGCAACATGTATCTAAAATGGATCCGGCGCGCGGGGGCGCAGGATTGTCTGCTTTCCTTCTTATTGGGCAGTGTGGCGTTTTTCTTGCATATCGCTTGGGTATTCTTTTACTATGGCCAGCCGATGCTTTCCGACATTCTCTGGTATGGCGGGGATGCTGCTTTTATTGGCGCAATGCTCTACATTGGTTTCACCAACAGAAAGCTCCCGGCAAAAAAGCCTCTGTCGTTCACGGGCCGCGTCAAGCGCCTTACTGTCTGCCTGACCCTATTGAGTTTCTTGTTCCACATGGGTTTGTTACTGCCCTATAACATATCAAACTGGGGCGGCATATTGGGTATGAACTTTGTCCGGTATTTGCCGGGCTTGCTGCTGCCGTTTTTTGTGTTGCTTGCACACGTGGTGATGCTTCCTATAGAAAACTCCGTCAAACGCTGGTACTACAACGATGCGAAAAAGAAGCTGGCCGAGAGGCAGGATCTCATCAAGATCGGCATCACGGGCAGCTACGGAAAAACCAGCACCAAATTTATCTTAGGCACCATACTCCAGGAAGAATGGAATACGTTGGTAACGCCCAGCAGCTTCAATACGCCCATGGGAATTACGCGTGTCGTCCGGGAACAGCTAAAGCCGGAGCATCAGGCATTTGTTGCGGAGATGGGCGCGCGCTATAAGGGCGATATTGCAGAGCTGTGCAGGCTGGTACAGCCGAAATATGGCATCATCACTTCCGTGGGCAAACAGCATCTGGATACGTTCGGCTCTTATGAGACGGTAATCGAAACCAAATCTGAGCTTTTGTATGCGCTGCCCGAGGATGGAGCGGCTTTCTTAAACGGCGATAACCCGGACTGCCGCCGCATGCATGAACGCCTGCCGCTCAAGAACAAGTTCCTGTTCGGTTTATCCGGGAACGGTCTCTACCTGAAGGCGGAAGATATTGAAGTGAGTAGTTGCGGCAGTACATTCACGCTTGTGACGGATACCGGGGAACGCGTGCGGTGCGCCACGCAGCTTCTGGGCAAACACAACATTGGCAATATTACAGGCGCCGCGGCGCTAGCAAGATACCTTGGTGCATCATTAGAGTCCATTGCCATAGGCATTGAAAAGCTAACACCAGTAGAACACAGACTGCAGCTTGTGCAAGGGCAAAACGGTATTACCGTGATCGACGACGCGTTCAACGCCAACCCTTCGGGTACCAAAGCGGCGCTGGAGGTCTTAAAAAGCTTTGCCCCGGCTCGCCGTATTATTATCACCCCCGGTATGATCGAGCTGGGTGGGGAAGAGGAACGCTTCAATGAAGAATTCGGCCGCGATATCGCGCGCGCGGCAGATATCGCAATATTGGTGGGAAGGAACCGCGTTGCGCCAATCCGCCGGGGATTAGTAGACGGCGGTTTCCCCGAAACCTGTATTATTCAGGTGGATACGCTCAATGAGGCCACGGAGAAGCTCCCGCTCTATACTGAGCCCGGCTGCGTAGTGCTCTTTGAAAACGATCTGCCGGATAATTACGACAAGGCCTGATTCGCGATATGGTATAATGGTACGCGAAGAGTCCAGGTTAGGATAGGAGGATGGTATATGCCGCAAAAACTTGCCGTACTTTTTGGCAGCCGTTCCACCGAACACGATGTTTCCATCGTTTCCGGTTTGCAGTTGCTGGAAAATGTCAACAAACAAAAGTATGACGCATACCCCGTGTATGTTGCAAGGACGGGGGAGTGGTTCATTGGAGATCCGCTCAAAAACATTTCATTCTATAAAAACTTCGACCCGAACGCTAAGGGGCTTACCCGTGTCTATTTGCCGCCTGTGCCCAACTGCGGAGGGTTATACTCCTTCTCCGGCGGCGGTCTGTTCCAGAAGGCGGGCGTCAAAGTCATGGATATGGATTGCGCCATCCTCGCCTTCCACGGCATGCACGGGGAGGACGGCTGCATGCAGGGATTGTTTGAGCTGTGTGATATTCCGTATTCGAGCGTAGGCGTCACGGGCTCCGGCGTTGGCATGGATAAAATCATTATGAAGGCCGTATTTCAAAGCATGGGGCTGCCCGTGCTACCCTCCAAGTATTGCTACCGCTCACAGTGGTTAAGCGATCCGGAAAACGTATTGGACGAAATGGAGCGCGTCGGAGAATACCCGCTCTATGTAAAACCCGCCAATCTGGGCTCCAGTATCGGCATCAGCCGCGCGACCGACCGGGAAAGCCTGCGCCGCGCAATCGATGTGGCCGCGCATTACGACAGGCGTATTCTTGTTGAAAAGGGCGTGTCAAAGCGCAAAGAAATCAACTGCGCTTGCCTTGGTTATGGCGCGGATTGTACCGCCTCCGCCTGCGAGCAGCCCATCACCCAGGAAGAGCTTTTGAATTTCAAAGACAAGTATCTTGCCGGCGCAAAAGGACAGGGTATGGAATCGCTCACCCGTATTATCCCTGCGCCCATTGACGAAGCGATGACAAAGCGCATCCAGGACATGACCTGCGAGATTTTCCGGATGCTTGAATGCAAAGGCGTTGTGCGGATTGACTTTATGATTGATGAGGCGGACAATACCGTCTATGTCAACGAGATCAACACCATCCCCGGTTCGTTTGCGTTCTATCTGTTTGAGCCGGTGGGTGTGCCGTATCCGCAGCTCATCGACCGCCTGGTGGAACATGCATACGCAGCCTATAAGGAAAAGAAGGGTTCCATATTTGCCTTTGATTCGGAACTGTTACAAAAAGCCGTACTGGGCGGCGGCACAAAAGGCGCTAAGGGTGCAAAGCTCAAATAAACATCATCGTAATTGATTAATACTGGTTAAGGAGATTGGAACATGAGCCTCTATTCCCAATGGACCGATATCGCGCAGGTTGAACGCGACCCCGTATCCCATAAGAATTTCTGGAATACCTATTTTGCCGCGGAGACCGAAAACTACGAAAAGCTGCTCGAAGACCAAACCAAAATCTATGCAGGCACATTGAAATCGCTCGCGGAGACCTTTTCCATGGATACCGTGACCTTCGCCGGATTCCTGGACGGCATCAACACCAGCTTAAAGGAGCAGCTTGATCTTAACAGCCTGACGGAGGACTCCGAGCTTTCACTCGATATTGATTTTGAAAAGCTGTATTATAATATGCTCGATGCCAAAGCGGAATGGCTCTACACCCTTCCACAGTGGGAAGGTATCCTCTCCGAAGACCGCCGCCGTGAAATCACAAAAGATTTTAGGTCCGCCAAGGTGTTTGTAAGCGAAACGGCCGTGGGCCGCAACGATCCTTGTCCGTGCGGCAGCGGCAAAAAGTACAAAAAGTGCTGCGGCCAAGCAAGCTAATCCGAGCCCTACCAATACCCATTTTAT
>JAEZIE010000112.1 GCA_023416175.1 Bacillota bacterium | reverse complement strand
CCCTGACCCTGCTTTCACTGAGCGCGTTGGCCTCCTGATACACCCTGTATGCGGAAATGGGAACGAGGTCTATGCCGAATTTACCGAGTAGGAAGAATTCGTCGGCATACGTTCCCGTCATTTCCTCGTATCTGCCGAAATAGTGTCCAAGTCGGAGCCCTTTCATGGCTCGCCGTGCGGCGAATGCCCTGCCATATTCCTTTAATTCCAAGTCAAGGGAAGGGTCGCCCGGGGTGCCGTATACAAAAGAGAATTTCTTGTTGAGCTTGCGAAGCGGGGCGCTGGTTTGCATGGCGCCCACGACGCCGCCCGCCCGGAAAAGGTCGTTCATACCCATATGCGCAGGCAGTGTGACGGTGGGGGCATAGCACCAGAGCAGAAGGGGCACATGGGGAAGGGCCTCCAATACCTTTAGGAGTGGCTTATCACCGCTCCAAAAAAGGCTAACGACAATGATGAGATCAACATCCTTTTCCCGAAACAAGGAAATACTTTTCGGCGCATCGTCTACGGATGCCATGGGGCCCGCGTACACGAGCTCAAAATGCTTTTCAAGCTCGCCCACAACTGCGGCACTGTCCTTTAGAATGAGCGCCTTTAGCTCCTGACCTTTTTCAGAGTTATTCGGATCGTCACAATATTCCGAAAACCACTTCTCATATAAGAGGCATAGTCCGGCCTTGGCCTTTTGAATAGACATGTTTTTCACCTTATATAGGGCATTGGGGACAATGCGCCGTATTAGCCCCTCTTTTTGCGGGCCATAATATCAAACAGCACGGCAATAACGAGCACCGCGCCCTTGACCATATATTGCAGCCAAACCTCTGCGTTGAGCAGGCTCATGCAGTTGTTGATGCTGGCAATTACCAGTGCGCCGATTAGTGCTCCGATGACCGTGCCGATACCGCCCCTTGAGGAAACACCACCTACATAGGAAGCGGCAATGGCCTCAAGTTCGAAGGAGGTGCCGGTGGAGGGGGAGGCAGAACTCATGCGCGCGGCAAAGAGCATGCCGCTGACTGCTGCGAGAAAGCCCATGGAAATAAACACGGTGAAGGTTGTGCGCTTTACATTGATACCCGAAAGAGCGGCAGCCAAGGGGTTTCCGCCAACGGCGTAAACATTTCTGCCAATTTTTGTTCGTTGCGCCAGATAAGTATAGAACACCACGAAAGCGGCTACCACGATGATGGTATAAGGAATTCCTTTATAGGACGCGAGATTATAGGCAAAGAAGGCGATGAGGGCGCTTAGGATCACGAGCTGCGCCACGGTGAAACCCAACGACGGAACTTCGAAGCCGTAGCTAATGCGTTTGCCACGTTTTTTCACCTGCATGACGACGAGCACCGCAATTAGCATTAGCCCAATAACCATAGCAGTATAATTGAAGCCTTTGGGCAGGGCAAGCAGACTCCCGATGAAATCAGGCAGGTAGCCTGAGCCCAGCTTGCTGAAAGTTTCATCAAACGGCCCTAAGGTGTTGCCGCCTGTGATGGCGATAACCGCGCCCCGAAAGAACATCTGCCCGGCGAGCGTCACAATAAAAGCCGGAACGCCGCAGTATGCGATGATGCTGCCCTGGATGGCGCCCGTAAATGTGCCTAGGAGTAAGGCTATACAAAGAACAGGGACGGTGCCTAGGCCATAACGCACATTGAGCAGGGCCGCAATGGCAGCGCAGAATGCTGCGACAGCACCCACGGAAAGGTCAATTTCGCCTGCTACAATAACAAGCACCATGCCGATAGCCAGAACGGCGATATAGCCGGTCTGTAAAAACAAATTTGTTAGATTGCGTGCGGTTAAAAACAGCCCCGAGGTCAATACATGAGATAAGCCCATAATGAGCAGCAAGGCGATGAACATGCTGTATTGCCGCATGTTCCTTGTAACCATGGACCATGAACTGCTTGTAATTTTTTCTGTACGCATCGTTTCCTCCGTATAAAATTGGGAATTCTAAAATAAGTGAGACCTTTTGTTATTAACTATGCATGGCTTAGCGCCAGAGTCATGATCGCCTCCTGCGTTGCCTCATCTCGGTTAAAGACGCCCTTTATCCGCCCTTCATGCATAACATATATACGGTCACAAATTCCCATTAATTCGGGCATTTCGGATGAAATAACAATGACTGCCGCACCCTCTGAAGCAACATCGTTTAATATGTTATAGATTTCATATTTCGCGCCCACATCGATGCCGCGCGTAGGTTCATCGACGATCAGCACCTTTGGGTTGGTGTTGAGCGATTTTGCCAGGATCACCTTTTGCTGGTTTCCACCGGATAGATTTGCAAGGATTTGATCCACGTGCGGGGTTTTGATGCGCAAGGAGTCCTTATACGCTTCCGCAATCCTGGTTTCCTCGTTTTCGTTGATTAAACCGTTGCGGCCCATTATTTTATCCAGGTTGGACATGGATACGTTTGTTTTAATATCAAATATGGTAACCAAGCCCTTTTCCTTGCGATCTTCCGTTAGATAACAGATGCCAGCCTTCAAGGCCTGATGCGGTGTTTTAAGCACAATGGGCGCACCATTTAATATAAGCTCACCGGATATGTTAGCGCCGTAAATCCTGCCAAATACGCTTGTGGCGAGCTCTGTACGGCCCGAACCCATGAGCCCGGATATCCCCACGATTTCTCCCTTGCGAACGAAAAGGGACGCGTTGTCAACAACCTTACGGTCTATGTATTGCTGGTTATAAACCGTCCAGTTTTTTATTTCAAAAATCACCTCATCGGTTACCATGTTGGTTTTTTCCGGATAGCGCTGCGTCATTTCGCGATCGACCATCATTCGTATGATTTCCTGCTCGCTGGCATCCTTCGCTTCGATGGTCTTTATGGTTTTGCCGTCCCGCAGCACGGTGATATGATCGCAGATGCCTAAAATCTCATTTAGCTTGTGCGAAATAAATATGATTGTAATGCCTTCATTTTTCAGCTCATGCAAGATATTGAAAAGGGCGGAGGTTTCTTCGTTTGTCAACGCCGCTGTCGGCTCATCCAGGATCAATAGCTTTACATTGCGAATCAGCGCTTTTGCGATCTCTAAAAGCTGCTGCTGTCCGATGCTCAGCGTTTCCACCAGAGCATCGAGGGAGGTATTTAGGCCAACCCTATTAAATGCCTTTTGCGCTTCAAGATATTGCTGGTCCCAATCAATAGACAAGCCAAGCTCGATATTATGGCCCAAAAATAGGTTTTCGTGCGCGCTCAGGCAGCCCACCATAGCAAGCTCCTGATAAACGATGGCTATGCCCTCTGCCTCGCTGTCGCGTACATTTTTAAAAGAGCAGGGCTTGCTGTTTAGGATGATCTCGCCTTGGTACTCATTGACCCCATATACGCCGCTTAGTATTTTCATGAGCGTGGATTTCCCCGCGCCATTTTCACCTATAAGCCCATGGATCTCGCCTGCTTTTACATTGAAGCTGACCTTGTTGAGCGCGCGCACGCCGGAAAAATCCTTTGTGATGTCCTTCATTTGAAGAATGTAATTGCTCATTTATTGCTCCTTCAGCATGAAACACCGGTAGATTTTCGAAAAAGGCCGCTCGTTTCGCATAGTTGCATATGCTGTGCCTATTGCTGTGCGAGCGGCCTTTTCTTAACAAAACAACCGAGTATCAAAGAACGATGCGAGGCTTATTCGCCGTGTACCGCCTTATCATACAGTCCGTTTTCCTCTAGGATGGATTTCCAGTTTTCCTTTGTCATGACCAACGGCTCCATCAGCATGGCGGGCACGTCCTTTGCGACGTTGTTGAGCACGCCATTTGTTTCTACCGCTTCGCCCTTGGCGACACTGTAGGCCATGTCTACGATGCGGTAGAGGTTAGCCTTGGAGGAAACGAACACTGTCATAGACTGCTCACCGGTCTTTAACCTTTGGATCGCGGCAATCTCAGCATCCTGGCCGGAAATCACATAGTCGGTAACGCCGTTGGATTTGAGCGCCTGAATGATACCGCCCGCCAAGCCATCGTTGGGGGAGAGAACTGCGGTTACGGTTGCATCCGGGTTACCGGCAATGATATTTTCCGCACGCGCCTGCGCCTTTTCAGGCAGCCAGCTTTCGGTTACGCACTGTTCGAAGGTATTACCGCCAATGACCTTCAAGGTGCCGTCGTCAATCTTAGGCTGAATTTTTTCGAGTGCGCCTTCAAAATAGTGAATGGAGTTGGAATCGTCGGGCGCACCCGCAAAGAGCATGATCGCGCCGGGCTTTGCATGGTCTGCGATGAACTGCCCTTGAAGCTCACCCAGCTTGCGGGGGTTGATCGCGGCATAGTAATCTACGTTTTGTGTGTTTGTAATGATGCGGTCGTAGCAGATTACGGGAACGCCTTCTTCCTTACACATATCCGCAATGACGGCCGCTGCCGCGCCATCCTGCGGCCCGATGATCAGCACATCGATGCCTTTGGTCAAGAGATCCTCTACCTGACGGGTTTGCTGGGCCTGGTCGGCATCGGCGGCCTGGGCAAGCATGGTGATGCCGTTTGCCGCGGCGTACTCCTGCATGGTGTCATAGGCAAACTGCCAGGAGGCTTCACGCAGGGTGGGGAGGGAAAGACCAACGATGATTTTGTCTGAAGATTCAGGGGCACCGGGTGCTGCGGGTGCATTACTGCCGGGCGTACCCGCAGTGGCGGCAGGCTTTTGCGTGCAACCGGCTATAGCAGTGATCAAAAGCACTACCAGGACAACGATGGCGAGAGTCTTTCTCATTGATTGTTTTCCTCCTTAATTTAATTGTGGTTTTTCAGGCGATTACCTGTTCTGCCAAACGTAATGGTCGAAATTGCGGGAAAGGGTTGCGCCGTTATTCTATGCTGATCCAACGCTGCTCCTTGCCGCTTTGCATAATGGCTTCGGTGAGCCGCATAATATAGTGCCCGTCTTCAAAGGTGGCGAAATCGCAAGGGTCTGAACCAGGCCTTTTGCCGTCGCGGATAAAGCGGTAAAATGCATCCAGCCCGCTTTTAAAGGCATCGTTCCACCCCTCTGGATGACCAGCGGCCAAGTAGCTATATTGCCGTGCTTCGGGCGTCATCAGATTGGGGTTGCGCATAATGTGCTCGTTGTTCTGGTCACGATTGCCCTTCCACATCCGGTCGCATGTTTCATGGTTCCAATGATAGGAGGATTTAGCGCCGTCCACCTCAATGTCGATGAAGCATTTCCTGCCTGCCGATACCTGACTACAATGGAAAACACCGCTCGCGCCGTTTTCAAACTTGAGCAGCACCGCTGCGTAGTCCTCGGTTTCAATGTCGATTTCTTCATATCCGCCATCTGTATTAAGAGCAAATGTTTCTACCTGCTTTAAGGGCTTCTTCCGTTTCGGGTGCACCACCACAGTATCCGCACAAACCTTTGTGATCCTGCTTCCCAAAAGGGTTTGGGCAGTGTCCATCCAGTGTGAGCCAATGTCGCCGACACAGCGCGAAACGCCCGTATACGCTGGCTCTACGCGCCAATTGTAATCGGTGTCGTAAAGGAGCCAATCCTGCAAATAGCTGCCGTGCACAAGATTGGGCTTGCCGATTTCACCCCGGGCAATCCGGTTTTTTGCATCCTGAATAAGGGGGTTCATGCGGTAGCAGAAGTTGACCGCTGTCACCGTATCCGGATAAAGCTTGAGAAGCGCCAGCATTTTTTCGGATTCTTCGGCTGTTCTGGCGAGTGGCTTTTCAGAAAACACATGCTTCCCGGCGCGGATGATTTTTTCATTTAGTTCATTATGAAGGTGCGTAGGCGTGCAGTTATGCACAACCATAATCTCCGGGTCGGCAATCAGCTCTTCTACCGTAGCGTAGCATTTTTCTATAGCAAATTCTTCAGCCCTTTTCTTTGCAAGGGAGCCGTTGACATCCGCCACCGCCACAAGCTCAACAAAGCCAATTCTGCGCAGGGCCTCGATGTGGCTCACGCCAATGTAGCCCAAGCCAATAATGCCTGCTTTTATTTTCATATGTGTCACCTTACAGCGAAAGGATGGCTTCTCTGAGCTTTGTACCCACCGCTTCGATCTCTTCATCGCTCGAAGTGATGTTGATGCCGTAGCCTGCACCCAGGCCCTTATCTACCACGCCAACGCTAATATTGACGGCGCGATCCAAAATGGCATCGGTCTGGGGAAGCATGTGCTTTTTATATTCGGGAACCTGTTTATTGTGGGGGCATTTGAAGGGACAGCCGTCCTCTTTGCCTGTTTCTTTGTTTAGGATTTGTTCCATATTATTATACACATGCCAGCCGGAGGTGGCAATGGGATTGCTGCCTACCTTAGCGCAGAAAGCCTTGGCCAGCTCGGGTGTGTTGAACAGAAGGGTGATCAACGTGGCGCATTCGCCCTGCTCGTCGTTGACTTTCCGGAATGTGAAATGGGGGAGCCCTTGCAGCATGCCCTTAAGAATGCTCTTTTTCCTGCGCAGGGTTTCGAGCATTTGGGGCAGCTTTCTAACCTGTGCTAGGGCAACAGCGCCACTCAATTCGTTCATGCGTAGGTTCATGCCGATGATACTGCGATTACCGACCTCCACGCCCATGCGTGCGGGCTTGTGCCCCTGATCGTGGAACCCGAAGGCGCGTTCATAGAGAATAGGGTCATTGGTACCGACAGCACCGCCATCCCCCGAACTGATCGTTTTGAAAAAATTCAAGGAATAGGCTGCCATATCGCCATAATTGCCTACACACTTCCCTTTATAGGAAGCGCCCACGGCCTGACAGCAATCTTCAATCACAAAAAGATTGTGTTTCTTTGCTATTTGCATAATCGCATCCATATCGCAGGGATTGCCAAGCATATGCACCGCCATAATCGCTTTTGTGCGCTCGGTGATCAGAGCCTCGAGTTTATTTGGATCAAGCGTGAGAGATTCGTCGATTTCCGCCAGTACCGGAATAGCGTTGCATAAAACAATGGCAGAAATAGAAGCGATAAACGTATAGCCGGGAACGATAACCTCGTCGCCCGCGCCAATGCCCAGTGCATTCAGGCTGCAAAGCAGCGCGCCTGTACCGCTTGAAACGGCAACCGCATGCTTCAAGCCGAGCGTTTTGGATAGTTCCTGCTCAAAGTCTGCCACCTTGTGTTGAAATCCATCTGCGCCCGGCACGCCGTAGCGGAACAAATAGCCTCCTTCGATAACATCCATAAGCTCTTTTTTTTCTTCTGCACCAAACATGTAAGATCCGGGTCCGCCTGCCATGTTTCTGTCCTCCATAATTCTGTTTTATTTGGGTACTATTGCAAAACCAATGTTGTTAGGTATCATAAAGGAGCAATCAGTAGCATAAGGGTCAAAGCGATAGATGATGTCATCGAAATAAGGAAAGTACAAAACAAAAGAAAATTAACTAAATGCTTTTATATGTTTTAATATAGTCGGAGGATCGCACTTTGTCAACGCTCTTTTTTATTATAGGGCTCTCACGCTGTTTCTAAGAATCAGCTCGCAGGAAGGGATGGTGATGCCTTCGGCCTGGCCGTGTTCAATGCACGTTTGCAGCAAGCGGTAACCCTCGCGGCCGATGGCCCCTCTATCGATGCGGATGGTGGTAAGAGAAGGTGTAGTAAAACGAGAAATGATAATGTCGTCTATGCCGATTATAGAGACCTGTTCAGGCACACTATAGCCCTGCGCTGAAAGATAGTTTAAGGAATAGCAGGCGTATACATCCGTGGCACAGAAAAGCGCGGTGGGCTTGTTCGTGCCCTCCATGGCTTGCCGGACGCTTGCATACAGGGAAGTCTCATCATAAACCTCGATCTGAATGCGATTTAAGGGCAAGGAAATATTCGCTTCGGTTAAGGCCTTCTGAAAGCCGCTGAATACAGCGTAATTAAAATGCTTTTGGGACATCGTGCTGTTGCCGATATATGCAATATCCGTATGCCCGCAGTCTAGCAAATATTTTGCGGCCGTATATGCGGCCAATTGATAGTCTACGCGTACGGCGGGATAAGGTGTGCTGCTTAAACTGCTGTCCAACACCACGAAGGGTATCTCATAATTGGAGATTTCTTCGAGCACGCTGCTGTCTATATCGCCGTAGATCAGCACGCCGTCCACATCCCGTGAGCGGATAATCTGCGGCAGCATGCTGCCCCCATCATAACGCTGCAAAGTGGAGAATATCAAATTGACCTGCTCATTATTGCAGGCATTAAAGATGCTTTCCGTAAGCTCTGTATGAAACAACTGGTCAATGGGCTTGATGTCGTTGCGCAACAGGATGGCAATGCTGTTTGTTCTGTTGGATAGCAAGCGCCGAGAGTTAGGGTTTGGGTAATAGTTCGTTTTTTTTACGATGTCTAGAATGGACGCTCGCATTTCAGCGCTGATGCCCTTTTTTCCGTTTATGGCAATCGAAACGGCGGCTGGGGAGACCCCTGCCATTTTCGCGATATCTTTGTTTGTATAACGTTTCATTTGCCGCCTCCTTGATATGGTGGGCTTCAAAGGGAAATTATTGAACTGTTGAAGCAAGCGCCGCTAAAAAAAGTATACTAGAAGCTTTTAGTATTGGCAAGAGGAAGAGC
>JAEZIE010000095.1 GCA_023416175.1 Bacillota bacterium | reverse complement strand
TGGTTGCGCCCGCCAAACGCGTCGCCGATCTTAGGCAGGCTCCAATCCGTCATGCAGCGGGAAAGGTACATGGCAATCTGCCGCGGAAAGGCAACTTCCTGATCCCTGCGCTTTGCGGTAAAGGACTCAACAGGCAGGCCGTAATAGGCGGCGACCGTTTCCTGAATGAGCACCGGCGTTAAGATGCGCGGCGCGTCGTTGGGCAGCATGTCCTTCAATGCGGTGGCGGCAACGTGCACGTCCAGGACCATACGGTTGAACTGCGCGTAGGCGATGACGCGCGTTAACAAACCTTCCAGCTCGCGGATGTTACTTTGCACACGCTCGGCGATGTATTCGAGCACGCTGTCAGGCACATGCATTTTTTCCTCTTCCGCGCGGCGCTTTAATATGGCGATACGCGTTTCCAAATCCGGCGGCTGGATGTCGGCAATAAGACCCCATTCAAAGCGGGACCTTAAGCGCTCCTCCAACTGCGCGATTTCGCGCGGCGGCTTATCGGACGAGATGACGATCTGCTTGTTGGCGGTATGGAGCGCGTTGAAGGTGTGGAAGAATTCTTCCTGAACGCCCTCTTTGCGCGCAATAAACTGAATATCGTCCACCATCAGCACGTCGGCGTTGCGGTAGCGGTTCCGAAACTCCTTGTTGCGGTTGGTGGAGATGGATTGAATCATCTCGTTGGTGAATGTTTCGCTGGTCACATACATGACGCGCGCACGGGAATTGTTTTCCCTTACATGGTGGCCGATGGCGTGCATCAAATGCGTTTTCCCCAGGCCCACGCCGCCATAGAGGAACAGCGGGTTGTAGGAGCGGGCGGGGTTCTGCGCCACGGCAAGGGCGGCGGCGTGCGCAAAGTAGTTGGAGCCGCCGATGACGAAAGTATTGAACGTATATTTTGCAAACAGATTGCAGTAGCTGTAATCGTTTGCATCCTCCTTGACATAGAGGGCGCGCTCGCTGGGTTGCACAACGGTAACGCTGTCGATGCCTTCGGCGGCCTGCACGGCGCATGCGCGGATGGTGGCGATGTAGTATTTTTCGATGGTGGATTGAATCATCTCGTTG
The DNA here is from genome assembly GCA_023416175.1 of Bacillota bacterium. GTDB lineage: Bacteria > Bacillota > Clostridia > Christensenellales > CAG-138 > JAEYLA01. The sequence goes on along the minus strand of JAEZIE010000095.1, from coordinate 9,854 downwards.
GGAGATTGCAGGATGAGCGAATTTCCGGAAACTGCAAGTGGCGCCAATACATCGATGAACGTATTGTAGCTGATGCCGTTAACCTCTGCTTTCAATAGTTCACAGGTACGCGTCCATACCGCCTTTGCCTGATCCATTCCGCTCCCCCGTTCTTTTAAGACTATGCCTAAATTCGCCCCAAGAATTGCCATATACTTCTCATCACGCGAAAAATATCCGCCTCTAAGCGGATACGCAGCCCTGAGCTTGTACTACATATTCTATCTAAGTATAATAACAAAACAAATTCGTAAAAACAAGTTCGAGTTCTCTTGTCCATACCCAAAATGCGCGGTAAAAACTGGCGTTCTGCGCTGTTTTGTCAGACATGAACCCATACCAACAAGCCAGGAACACAGCGCTTACAATAGAATCAGGGGTATCCGGCAGCGACCGGGTACAGGAATATCGAAACGGGGACGGATATCTTTGATATCCGTCCCGCAAGTCCTGAATGGTCAGAAGGAAACGATTGTACCGATCCCCTGCCGCTTTGCCGCTTCATAGATGCGGCGCGCGGTCACGATATCCATTACGGCGCTGCCGGTGGTTTTAAAGAGTGTTATTTCATCCTCCCGCTCACGCCCTGGCGTCCTTCCCAGAACGAGCTCGCCCAGTTCTCCGGTGACCCGGTCGGCGCTGAACGCACCTTTTTTCATAGGCTTGATGAGATCGCCCGCCTCGCTGAGCACGCCGTTTCGCGTATCCACATACACTTTGTCCGCGTGCATAAGTGCGTATTCATCGATCTCTTGCATTTCGGGGGTATACGCGCCGACGCCGTTGATGTGCGCGCCTTTTTTGACGAGCCTGCCATCGAATACGGGGTGGGTGCTGGTGGTGACGCAGGTGATGACGTCAGCGTTTGCGATAGCTTCCTCGGCAGTGGCGGCTGCGGTAATAGAAACGCCGAAGGCTTTCCCGAACTGCTCCGCCATACGCAGGGCAAAGGCTTGCGCGCGCTCGGGGCTGATGTCGAACACGCGCACTACCTCAATGGGCCGTACGGTCAGCACGGCTTCCAACTGGCTTGCGGCCTGCCCGCCCGTGCCAAAGAGAGCGAACACGCTGGCGTCTTTGCGGGCCAGGAGGTCGGTTGCGGCGCCGGAGACAGCACCCGTGCGAATGCGGGTGAGGTAGGTGCCGTCCATCAAGCTGCACACTTCGCCGGTTTCGTGGTTGACCAGCACCATGGTGGCAGGAACGCTGGTTAGCCCCTTTTCAATGTTGCGCGGGTAGACGGAAACGATCTTTACGCCCAGGGCATTTGCCTCCGCCGCGTAACCGGGCATATACAGGCTCTGGCCTTCGTGCTCGGGCACGTTGAGGTTAACGCGCAGCGGGATATCGCTTTTACCTGCGGAATAAATGGCAAGCGCGTCCTTATCGGCCTGCACCGCCTCCTTCATGGAGAATACGGCTTGCATATCTTCCTGCTTGAGAACGAGGATTTCCATTGATACCATCCCTTTCCGCATCTCAAGCTTCCGTCTTGGCGGAAGCAGCCTTTTTGCGAGTGCTGATGAGCATCGTAATCGCACTGTAGATGATAACGGCGGCTACCAGCCACTGCAGCGCGGAAACATCCAGGCTCTTGACTACAAACGCCGCAACCAGAACGCCAATTACGCCTGCGGTGGAAGCGAACAGCGTGATTTTGCGTGAGTAACTGTCCAGTTTAACGAACTGCATGCTGCCCACGGGGACGGAGAACGTGCACGCGCCCATCATGATGGGGAACGCCACGCCGGGGTTGAGGCCCAGCGCATAAACGGTCGCCATGGTCAGAGCATAGGAACCGATGCCGATGTTGTTGAGCGCGCCGTAGATCAGGGATAAAACGCCAAGCAGCACGAGCTTGAAGCCGGTGAGGCTCGTCGCATCGCCGCCGGTCGGGAAAATGTTGAACTTGCCGGCCAGTATCATGGCGGCGGCAACAAACAGGCCCACGGAGATAAAGCGCTTGATAATGTTGACGGGCAGCTTGACCACAAAGCGTGGGCTGACATATGCGCCCACTACCTGCGCCACGATGGCGATAATAAGGGTTGCGTAGCCGACTTCAATGCTTGCGATGTAGGCAAGCGCCATGACCGCTACAGGGATAACGCAAGCGGTGTTGAGCGTGCCGGGCAGCTTTTTATCCTCCACCCACTTTAAGCGCGGGTAGAGCGAAGCGCCGATTGCAAAATCCGATACGCCGAATGTAGAAAGAAGGAAAATAATAAATTCAGAAATGGCCATTGCAAAGGGATTTCCATGCTCTTTCATGGTTTGCCCTTTGTGGCGAATGAGGTCACGGATGAACATGAATGCAAACGCGCCATTGACCAGGACGACCAGGATCAATATGATGGTTACGATTGTCATGATGAGCTCCCCCAATTAATTATTGGATGGCAAACACATCGCGTATCCCTTCCATATCTTCACCGAATACCTCTTTTACACGTTCCCCCATATGCTCGATCAGCCTAAGACAATACGCATCGTGCTTGATATACTCGTTTGCGAAAAATACCATGCTCGCGTTGCGGGTAAATATGGCTGTAGCCCGCTCCTTACTCTGGATGGAAACGTGTACCATCTCACTCCCATCCGCGGAGATTGTGATCCACCGCGAGCCCGCGTCGTGCATCTTGTCCCGCTCAAAGCCATGCGGATAAAATTGCTTGATGGCGGTTTCATACGTTTCCTCTTCATCGTAGAGGATAACGAGTACCCGCCCTAGTTCCGCTTGCTTACTGATAATGCACTGCTCCAGCCGGGCGTCCAGATCCTGCTTCCAGATCTGAATCAGGACTTCCTGCTTTGCGTCCTCAATGAGTTGCCGGCACTTGTTGAGGATGCTGTGGTAGCCCGTCAATTGCCAGATCTGCTCGCCGTCACGGGGCGCCTCAAACACGCGGGCCTCTTCTTCAAGCCGGGTAAGCGCATCCTCCGTTTGGTTGCGGATGAGCGCAACGAGCTGCTCGATGGGCTTGGCGCGGTAAACGCTTGTCTTTTCCCTAAGGGTGGTGGCCAAAATGCCGCGGCTTATGAGCGCTTCCAACGTCGCATAGACCTTGGAGCGCGGCACGCCCGCGTATTTGCTGGCCTCATACCCGGTGCAGTCCCCGTTTTGCAGCAGCGCAATATAGACCTTCGCTTCCGTTTCCGTAAAACCGAACTCCTTGAGCCGGCTGATCATATCCCCCATGCCATATCCTCTTTTACACATGTTTGTACTTATCATACGGTTTTTGGCAGGGGCTTTCAAGTATTGGGGGCGTATTCGGCTATAAAGGTTCGGGGAATACGATGGTAGCTATCCTTGGTAGCTACTATACGACTTTGTGAGAGAGTTGTCAATCTTTTTGTTAAAAAATATACGAGTGCTTTTTTAACCTACAAATGCAACCGCATGGGGCATACTTCGCAGTTGACATAAAAAACGCCCGCATCCGGCATGGTTGCTTCGGATTCGGGCGTTTTTGCAGTTTTGTAGAAACTTGTCTTGTGTCAGGTTACCGGCGGATGCGACATTATCCGTGGTTGAAGTGGATGTGGTCCGTACCCAAAAACATGGGCGGCGCGCCTTCGATCATTTCAACGATATGCTCCCCCACCGCCCTGGGAAGGAGGCGAATAGAAGAAAGCGCCACAACATCCACCCAAACGGCGCCCAGCTGGAGATCGTCGGTTTCGGTGGGCGCTTTTACGTCTTCACTGGCCAAGGTACAAATAAATATGTGGTATAACTTATGTGCGTACTGTGGATAAATCGTCCGGATTTCTTCATCCAGGCAGATTTCCTCATACAGCGCCGCAAAGCGTATTGGGGTTACGGCGTAGCCCGTTTCCTCCAGGCACTCGCGGATGACGGCTTCTTCAATCGGTTCATACTGGTTTTGCCCGCCGCCGGGCAGCGAATAATAGTGCCCGTTCTTTTGATCGTAGCATTTGTTGAGCAACACCTTGCCGTTATGCAGGATAATCGCTTTTGCTGTGCTTCTGACGCCCATGCTGTTTGTCCCATATAGTAAAGAATTTCCTTTAGTATATCACATAGTGGAGGCGCTAGTGCTGTATTTTGGTTCGGTTATAAAATCCACAGCATCAAATTGAAAAATTGGCAAAAATGAATTAAAATATATAGTAATTCATTCGAATCTATAGTATGTAATGCTCCCGAAACAAACAAAAAGCGTATAAAGGGCAATTCTTATTGAAACCAATCATTCTTTTTGCCGGCTGAGGAGGAAAAGAACATGGGAAACAACCTTTTTGGGGGTCTTGGCGGTATCATGAAGGGCCTTTCCGGGCTGATGCCGCAGGACGATCCGGACGCGAAGCTGTTCCAGGCTCAAACGGAAATCGCAGATTTTGAAGAACAGGCAAACAAGATTTACGCGGAGATCGGAAAAAGCGCGTATGAGAAGAACCCCTCGGCATGGCCGCAGGGCGACCGGCTCAGGCTGGTTTTAACAAACCTTGACGCCGCCAAAGCCAAGCACGACGCCCTTGTACAGGAAAAGCAGGCGGCCGAACAGGCGAACGCAGCCGGAGTCTGTCCTTCGTGCGGGCACAAAAACCCGGAGCAGATGAAATTCTGCGGGGAGTGCGGCATGAAGCTGGGGGCCGCCCGCTGCGTATCCTGCGGCACGGAGCTTGAGCCGGGCACCCGTTTCTGCGGGGAATGCGGCGCGAGACAGGGGGAATAACATGGCGTCATACAAACAGCCCTGCATTCATTGCGGCACGTTTATTGAGCGGGATTCTCGGTTCTGCCCCAAATGCGCAAGCCGCAGCCCGTTTGGGTATCTCTGCCCTGCCTGCCTGCGTCCCATTGAAAAGGGAAACATGGTTTGTTCCGGCTGCGGCCGTCCGCTGTACACCGCGTGTCCCGCCTGCAAGCAGCAGACATTTGTGGACGAACGGTGCGAAAAGTGCGGCGCATCCCTGATGATACGCTGTGAGAACCCCCGCTGTGGAGAGCTGCAGTTTTTTGAAAACGTCAAATGTACCGCTTGCGGAAAAAAATTAAAGAAATAATCAGGAGGAAGGTTCCATGCTCAAGGCTTTTACGCGCAATTATGAGGACAATTCCACCGATGCGGGGTTCCAGTTTACGTTTTACTGCGACAATTGCCAGGATGGGTACAAGTCCAGCTTCATCGAATCGGAAACCTATAATAAAGGCAAAGGCCTAAGAGGACTGGCCGCCGGCGCGGGAATTATCGGAAGCCTGTTCGGCGGTGCCTTGTCCAGCATCGGATATGCCGCGGAGCGTGGAGGCGATATTCTCTCCGAGCGGTTTCAGGGCATGAGCCCGGAGTGGCAAAAGGAACACGAGAACGCGTTTGGGCGGGCGCAGAACGAAGCCGGCCAGCATTTCCACCGCTGCCATTCCTGCCATCAATACGTCTGCGACGCCTGCCACAACGAGGACGAAGGGCTGTGCGTGGAGTGCGCCCCGAGGCAGGAGATCTATGTGGCGAAAGCCCGCGCAGAAGCCATGCGCCGGAATATCGACGAAGCGGCTGAAACCGCCACTGTCTGGCAGGGAAAGCTGGAGAGCAAGACTACGGTCTGCCCCCAGTGTGGCAAGCCCGCCGGAAACGGGAAGTTCTGCAACAACTGCGGCGCGTCGCTCGGGCTCAACACCTGTTCCAACTGCGGCGCGAAGAACGCGCAGGGCGTCCGCTTCTGCAACAATTGCGGCAGCCCAATGGGCGCGAAGCCCACGGGCAAGTGTTCCTCCTGCGGAGCGGAGAACCCGCCGGGCACAAAATTCTGCGGAGATTGCGGGAACAAACTGTAACCCGCCAGAGAAGGCGGCCGGAAGAAGGAGGCAGCTTTTGGACTATACGGGCCAGGTAAAGTCCCCGTTTATAAACGGCGAAGCGAAACTCTCTGTTGGGAAAGACGCGTTGACACTGATTACTCCCTTGGACGCGCATGCCATACCCTATGTGGACGTTACTGCCATTCAAATGGAAGGGTATGCCGTGAAAATCACAACGGAGACGGAAGCGTTTGCCATAACCCAGCTTGGGTTTGACTGCGAGCGGCTGTATGACGAAGTCTACGCTGCCTACAACGCAGAGGTAAGGCGCGCGCTGTTTGCGCATGGAACGCCAACTGTTACGGCACGGGGCGAATACAGCTATACCGAAAATGGAATAAGCGTGCGTGGAAATGCGCTCTTTGAGGTGTACGGGGATTGTGTGCTGCTGCTCCCCCCAAACGACAAAGCGCGGCGCGTTCCGCTGTGCTTTGTTGCCGCGCTGGAGCAGGGGGACTATAGGCTTACGCTGCGGCTTGACACCGGCGAAAGCTATACATTCTCAAAGTTGGGCTACGATACCGAGCCGTTTTCGGACGCTATTGCAAAGCAATTGCGCACGCTCAGGGAAAACGCCATAAAAGCCGCGCGGGACATCGATGACAGGCTTACTTCCGTACAGGCGGCAGCAATTGCCAAACTAATGCCGGAAGGCGTCGCGGTGTCAATTGGCGAGCTCTCCTCTATTGCCCCTTCCTTTGTGAAGGCGTTGGAAGAAAAAATCAAAGAAAGTCGTTCGGCGGAAAGCTATGCGGTGTTAAAATCCATATGCGACCCTGCGCAAATCTGCGTGGGGATCAAAAAGAAGTTTGCGGAATGGAGACCGACGGATACGGCAGACGGCGAAGAGCAGGATGAAACGGACGCTGCGGACGTACCGGCCACAGAGGATGGCAGTTCCGAAGCGGACCAGGAAGAAGAAGTGGAACCGGACGAGTACATGGTCTGGTTGATTGCGCCTGGAAGCAATGGCAACACTGCGGCGGTGGAATTTGCCGTAGCACCAAACGAATCCGCCGCAACGTTTGTCTACCGGTTCGGTGGCGGATTTGATGCGTTTGCCCGCGCCCTCAACCGGGCCGTGGAGGCCATTGTGTTCAAACGCGAGGTCATACGCCTGACCGATGACGAATTAAGGAAGCCCGAATACGCGAAGTATGCCATGGCCATACGGCGCAACGGTTCCCTCCGGCTGATTCGCCAAGGCTTCGCGGGCCGGGTTGTCCATTCGTCTTTGGAAAAGTGGAAGCGGGATTTGCTTGGGTATATGCAATAGGTTGGTTGTAGCGGCAATAGAGTTAAGCTCGACATATAAACAGGCACGGGTATTGTCCGTGCCTGTTTGTGCCGATTTCATTCATAACCAGTGGTGCAGTCTCCGGAGGAACTCCTCCGTGATTTGGTACTCTTATTCCTCCGGTATGAATGGACGCAGGTTATATTCAATCCTGAAGTGTAGCATGAGCGATCAATCGCCAAAATACCTTTTGTACTTTACCAAAACAGGATCGTTCAAGATATCAAGTGCGCCATCGGTTTGCCTATATATCAGATCCCGGCATCTCTCAATTCTGCTAAGCATCGGACTAACAATACTGTTTGTCTGGTTAACATATGTATATATGTCATCAACACATATGGGGATTTTATATCCGTGAGCACAACTAGCAATTAAAACACCGGCATCTCTAAGAGGCGCTACTATTTTCCTATAAAGATAGTCGCGGGTAACCCGTCTCTCAGATAAACTGGACAACCATTTGGTTATTTCAGTAGAGTAAATGAATTTGGAATCACTTACGTTTCGCACCGTAGACACCAAATGCCGTAAAAACAGTACTCGTAGCCGCGTGTCTTCTTCATCTGAGTTTTTATTGTTCTCAATATAATTCGTTGCACACTGGTCGGCCAAGATATGCTTATCAAAAGTGGCATCCGCATTTGTCCCGGCGGTATAAGGCATAGTGGTTTTGGGGAAGTTGATAATATCCCGAATCTTCCCGCTAAATATTTTCAAGGTATCGGGCGCTTCTGGCGAGGTAATGTGTTGCATAATAGATCCGGCAATAATATCAGCTATCTGCACTATATTGCTATCCCGGCTATCAATATAATCAAAGTCATACTCATTAAATAGATTCAGGGCAGGACGATGCTCAGAAATGTATTTGTGATAACCTTTCTGAAATTCTGACGAGCCGTACTCGTCCTCAATAATTTTCAATTTTGGATATGTAAGATACATTGACTCATACAACTTTTGATGGAGATATTTAACAAAAGAACTCTTATATTCGACAAGGGGGGAACCACTGTAAAATTCTTGCTTATCAGCGATGAGGATAATAAGTGAAAAATCGAGCACTAAGAGGTCAGTCAGTATTTTTAGTCGTCGAGAATGCTTGCTGCCAATTGAACTCGATTTCATTTCCCCTTGTCCGAAATTACTTTTGCGTAGTTCATTTATTTTGCGCTCAATATCTGCAATTTTTTCGTTGTTAACGACTACAGCACAAACAACATAATGTGTGGAAACGCTGTCCTTACTAAAATCAAACCCAAAATTTCCACATTCATCAATGTATGCCGTCCGACTAGGTTGCGAGGCAAGGCTATTATTGCGTTCAATATGTTCAAATGATAACTGGTATGGTTCCATGATGGCCCTCTCTATACTAGTTGTTTATCATTGTTCGTACAGAACGTGATCGTCCACACTAGAGTGTGTAAAAGTAGAAACGCAATCCAAATGTTATATTAATTTCGAATATAACACAATTCGGAGCTAACGTCTAATCGGCAGCTGCATCATGCTTGCTTTTGCTGCGCCGTGCTTCGATTTTTACCCGCCTTCCCTGCGTTCCTCGGTCTGCAAAGAATGGAGCAATTTTTTTATCCGATAGGTGCAGTCCTTTTCCCGGTCAGCTTTTTGCCGCCAGCTATCCGACAGCGGGAAATAGAGCTTGTCGGCTACGGCGCTCCCCATATCCCAGCAGCCGAACTCATTTTGATGAAGCCCAATCCAGTCCACTACAAAACGAAGCTTCTCTAAATTCCTGCGATATGCGGACAAAAGCTCAATTGCCCCAAGATAACGGCTGGACGCTTTACTGGAAAAGCAACCCGGCAACACCGAAAGCGGCGTGTTTCCGGCTGGACTGCCGTAAATATAATAGAGCCCGGTATTATGATTTAGGATATGGTCAAAGGCCAGCGCTTCTGTCTTTTCATCCAACTTGTCCGCCGCAAGTGAATCCGGATAAAACGATACGAAATCAATCAGCCTGTCCCCGCGCGGCGGGGCTCCAATTGCGTTTTTGTAAGCGGCAATATAGGCCTGATTATCATATGTGCCGCGGGAAAAAGACATGGATATGATTTTCGCCCATTTGTCGGCCACTGCGTTTGCATAAGCGTCTTCTTTGGTAAATCTCCGTATCCATGTGGCGAGCATCAGCTCGGTAAAAACGTCCCAGTCATGGCTTTTTTCGCGACGGTCCGGAATGTGCTTTATTCCGGACAAACAGGCATGCATGTAATGAACCGCTCGCTGGATCGGCTCGTCCTCTATGGTATATCCAAGTATACTTAGCCTCCGAAGCGCCTGTTCGGTTGTGGTACCCTGCCGTTTCGGATCGCTCAGGGAGTGAAAGTTTCCCCATGATCCGTCCTGGCCTTGCAGGCGCAGGAGGTCGCTGGCCCATTTTGACTCTTTGTACATACTGCACCAAACCGTCACTATTCTTCCGACAGCAGGAGTTTCAACTGCAAGGTAACCTGCTATATTGATTTAGAGCGATTATACACGATGCGGTCTAGCGAAAATTTGCTTTTGAACCCCGTTTCTCTTCGCCATTTGGCGCCAGCCAATATTCCCGCCCAGCTTATAGAGAAAGCGGGGGATTTTAGGCGTCACAAACACATCTTCTTGTGCGTTTGCGCTTTTGTCGCGGATTGCTTCCCCCAGCCCGCACAACGCGGTATGGAC
>JAEZIE010000080.1 GCA_023416175.1 Bacillota bacterium | reverse complement strand
GTGGAGCGCCCCTATATCGCGCCCAAGGATAAGCGGCTGCCGCTCTTTTTGGAAGCCATAGAAACACCGTTTGGCCCTGCAGCGGGCCCGCATTCTCAGCTTGCCCAGAATATTGTGGCGGGCTATTACGCTGGCGCGCGGTTCTTTGAATTAAAGACCGTACAGATCATGGACGGCGAGGACTTAAGCCGCTGCGTACCCCGCCCCTGCATACTGGCCGAGGACGAAGGCTACAACTGCGAGTGGTCCACCGAACTGACCGTGGAGCAGGCGCTCGACGAATATATCAAGGCCTGGGTACTGTGTAAGCTGCTTGCCCGGGAATACGGCCTTGGCGATGAAAACGGCTTTGTGTTCAACATGAGCGTGGGCTACGATTTTGCGGGCATCACCTCCCCCAAGATCGACCGCTTTATCGAAGGACTCAAGGACGCTTCGAATATTGAGGCCTTCCGCGCATGCAAGGAGTGGGCGCTTTCTAACCTGCGGCTGTTCGAGCATGTGAACGCCCGCTACATAGAAAACATCAGCCCGCACGTATGTACGTCCATCACGCTTTCCACGCTGCACGGCTGCCCGCCGCAGGAGATCGAAAAGATCGCTTCCTACCTGATTTCGGAAAAGAAGCTGCATACGTTCGTCAAGTGCAACCCGACAATTTTGGGGTATGAGACGGCGAGGCGGACGCTGGACGCGATGGGATACGACTATATCAAATTTGACGATCACCACTTCCGCGAGGATCTCCAGTACAAAGATGCGGTGCCTATGTTTAAGCGCCTGCTGGCTTTGGCTGGGAAACACTGCGTGGAATTCGGCTTGAAGCTGTCCAACACGTTCCCGGTGGATGTGGCGGCCAACGAGCTTCCCAGCAGTGAAATGTATATGAGCGGGCGCGCGCTCTATCCGCTGACCATCGAAATGGCCAACCGCTTGACGGCGCAGTTTGACGGGCGCATCCGCCTTTCCTTCTCGGGCGGCGCAGATGCATTCAACATTGCAAAGCTGTATGAGGCGGGCATCTGGCCCATCACCATTGCCACAACAATATTAAAGCCCGGCGGTTACCAGCGCATGCTGCAGATCGCTGAGGAGTTTTCGCGCCTTCCCTACCGCCCGTTTACAGGAGTAAGCGTTTCCCGCGTGCAGCGGCTTGCGCAATCCGCGCTGACCGACCCGCACCATATGAAGGACATCAAGCCCACGCCCACCAAAAAGATTGGCGAGCGCCTGCCGATGTTCTCCTGCTTCACAGCGCCCTGCACATACGGCTGCCCCATCAACCAGGATATTCCGGAATACGTGTCCCTCGTCGGCCAGGGCAAGCACTTAAAGGCGCTGCACGTCATTACGGAAAAGAACCCGCTGCCCTTTATCACGGGACGCATCTGCCCGCACCACTGCATGGACAAATGCGTGCACGGCCACTATGAGGAAAGCATCCGCATCCGCAACACCAAGCTGGAAGCGGCTCGCTGCGGCTATGAAGCGCTTTTAGGCGAGCTTGAAACGCCGGTGATGACCTCCTCCCAGCGGGCTGCGGTGATCGGCGGCGGCCCCGCGGGCCTTTCCGCCGCGTACTTCCTCGGCCGCGCAGGCATGCCTGTAACGCTCTATGAGCAAAAGGACGCTTTGGGCGGCATCGTCCGCCATGTGGTGCCGGAGTTCCGCATTTCCGCCGCAAGCGTGGAGCGCGATGTTCAGCTTGTAGAAAAAATGGGCGTGAAGTTCAAGCTCAATACGCCCGCCCCTTCCATTGCTGCCCTGCATGAGCAGGGATTTGATTATGTTGTCATCGCCATCGGCGCATACGCGCCCGGCGAATTGAAGCTCTCAGAAGGCACGGCTATGAACGTGCTGGATTTCCTCACCGCCTGCCGGAAGGAAACGATCGGCGCGGTGGGCAAGAACGTCTGCATCGTGGGCGGCGGCAACACCGCCATGGATGCGGCGCGTGCCGCCAAACGCCTGCCGGACGTGGAAAGCGTGCGCGTGGTCTACCGCCGCAACAAGCGTTACATGCCTGCGGATGAGGAAGAACTGCTGTTAGCCATACAGGAAGGCGTTGAATTCTGTGAGCTATTAAGCCCCGCTTCCGTTTCGGATGGCGTTCTTACCTGCAAAAAGATGGCACTGGGGGCACCGGACGCATCCGGCCGCCGCACCCCCGTGGAGACCGATGAGACCGTGAAGCTTCCGTGCGACCTTTTGATTGCAGCCGTAGGCGAGCACGTGGACAAGACGCTCTTTGAAGCGAACGGCATCAAGACGGACGCCCGCGGAAAAGCCGTGGTGGATCCCCAGTCGCTCGAAACCAGCATGCCCGGCGTGTATGTGGTAGGCGATGCGAACCGTGGCCCGGCCACGGTGGTGGAAGCCATCGCGGACGCACAGCGCGCTGCAAACCATATCCTCAACGCGCCCTATACGTATACGATACCTGATGTCGCTTATCAGAGCCCCGCTGCCTGCCGGGAAAAGAACGGCACACTCGCCGAATATGAAAATGCCGGGCGCGAAAACGAGCGTTGCCTCTATTGCAGCGTGTCCTGCGAAATCTGCGCGCAGGTTTGCCCCAACCGGGCCAATCTTGCCATCTCCGTACCGGGTATGGAAATGCGCCAGATCTTGCATGTAGATCGTATGTGCAACGAGTGCGGCAACTGTGCCGTATTCTGCCCGTACAACGACGCGCCATATCTCGTGAAGCCCACGCTGTTCCATACCGAAGAGGATTTCCGTGATAGCGAGAACACCGGCTTCCTCTCCCTTGGCGGCACGCGCTATCTCGTACGCGTCAACGGCGTCGTCAAGGAGATTGACCTGGACGAGGCGAATGTGGACATCCCGCGCGAGCTGGAGGCGCTGATATTCGCGGTGCGCCAGCAGTACGGTTATCTGCAATAGGCTTACCCCCTA
>JAEZIE010000286.1 GCA_023416175.1 Bacillota bacterium | reverse complement strand
TGCGCCGTGGCGTTCGTTGCAACGTAGGAAAGCGAGGAACTCACCTCTGGATCCTGCTTGAGCGCAAAGCCGGTCACATAGCGCGCAGGCAGTCCGGCGCATCTAGCCATCACGGTCATCGCGCTTGCGTAATACACACAGTAGCCCTCACGCGTTTCAAGGAAATAGTCCACAAAATCCCGATCCTTTGGGGGCGTACCAGGGGTGAGGGTGTAGGTGCAGTTCTCTGAAAGCCAACGCTCGATGGCGATCGCCTTCTCGTATGGGGTTAAATCGCCTTGTGTAATCTCCTTCGCGGTTGTGGCAACGCGCGCAGGCAAAGACTCGGGCAATTGCAGATAATATTCCTTGAGCGGTTCAAAGCTCCTGTCGCGGGCGCTTGAGGCGATGGCTTCAAGGGCGAGCATATTCTCGTCAAACCCTTCCGAGCCTTTGGTAAAAATCACCGTTTCAGCGGCGTAGTGAAGCGACCATTGCACCTTCTTGGTGGTAAGCTCGGACTGACGGTTGTAATAGATCTGGTGAGCATCAAAATCCGTACGCTTGAAGGATTGAAGCATGCCCGCGTAAAACACGGTATTGCCATGCATATCATTTAAAACGTTGAGCGACAGGGGGGCGGTGACCTTGTAGAAAAGATTTTTTGCCTCTTGTCCGCCGTAGGGTTTGTCGAGCCCGTACACCTCGCGCCGCTTTGCTTGCCATAATGCGCTCATATACCGGTATCCGCCCATATCCCCCGCATCGGACCATCTGGAGCCGTCATAAGTGTCAAAGACAGCACCGGTCAGGCGTGCCGGTATCGTGGTCCTGACCCGCATCACAACGGTGTTGTCCAGCACGATATCACCGCCCAGACGGTCGCCCAGCGGCGTAAAGCCGGACTTGCCGATGTCAAACGTGCGCATGGCGGAAAAATCGTCGTCATGGCCATCCAATAATTCGCCGATATCCTCCACAAAAAGAACGAGCGCGTCCGAACGCAGGTCGCCGTCCTTCTCGGGGGAAAAGGCAAACGCAAACAGAATGATGACAGGCAATACGGCGATAGCGAAGATTTGGAGAAGTGCGCTTGAAATCCGATCCTGCTCGGGCAGAGTTTTATTGATTTGGTTACCGGTCATTCTGGCCATGGAGATGAGCAGCGTGGATAAGAGCAGAATGAGGATGGGGATGAGCAGTTCGGATTTTTCAAAATGCATCCATATGAGCATCCCCAACGCAACCGGGGGCAGCACGACAAAAGCAAATAATCTGCGGAAATACAGGTAGCACAGCCCTGCGGCGGGAAGCGCAGCCGCAAGGCGAATGATCGTAAGGCCTCCATTGGCGGCATATAGGGAGTCTTTCGGGTACCACATGAGGCACCAGCGCACAAAACCCTGCAAATACGCAAACAACCTATCGGCCACATCAAATATCAGCGCGCCGCATAGAACAAGGACTGCTGCAGCCACAAGTAGGGCAGGGAGCACCCACCATTTGTAAGAAAGCAGCAGTATCAGCGTAATGTTGGCCGCCATGATAAGAAGATAAGTCACAACACCGGCTTCGAGGTTCAGGTACGGGAAGCACGCGGCGCAAATGGCCGCCCCCAGCAGGACGCAGCAAAGAAGGTCGGCTATAAGATCAAACGGCTTTGTTCGGATGCCCTTCATATCAGTTCCCCGTCAGTCGATGCTGTTAAGGCAATCCGCCGCATTGCATCCGGGCTCAATGTAAAGCGTATACACGCGCCCACTTGCCTTGGAGCCTCCTACAAGTATGAGCGTCACAGAGTTGAATTCCATAAGGGAGCGCTCGAGCGCGTCAGTCAGGATGGGCGTCGCCTCTCTTGTGAGCACAAACAAGGCGCGCGCCGGACCCGCTGTGCCGGAGGCTTTCCTAAGCGCGTTTAATAGCGTATTGCGTTCAAATGTCAATAGCGCAAGCTGCCGCTGCAGCTTTTCCATATCCGCAATGGCTGCGTACTCTGTCGGTGGGCCCAGCGCATCGCCGGAGAGTACCTGAACGACTCGACCGCGCAGCAGATTATGAAGCGCAATACTCGCCGCGCATTCGCAGATGGTATCCGCGTAGATAAGCGCATCCTCGCCCGTCAGCCCGTGCGCGGATGTATCGATCAAAACCAGCGCCTGTTCCCGCTCCGGGTGCTCGTACTGTTTTATGAACAACACGCCCTGTTGGGCGGTCTTTTTCCAATGCACGCGTTTTAGTTCGTCTCCCTCGCGGAAGAGTCTGGCGCTAGAAACGCTGTCCCCGTGCTCGGATTGTTTGAGATATGCATTTCGAAACAGCTTGGCGTCCACCATTTCCGCAGAAACGGCTCCGTTCGTTTCCGCCTTGGGCAGAACAAGGATCTCCTGCATTCGGTAATACGGGCGCCGCCGCATATCGATGCGCAGCGTGGTCAGCCCAAAAATATCAGTAACTTTCACCTTTGTCATGCCGACCAGGAACTTGCCCCGATAAGGCGTGGTGACGGGGATATCGAATTCCCTGCCCGTATGCGGCGCAAGGCTGAATACAAGGCTGATGTTCTCACGCATGGAGACGACATCCACATGCACTTCGATCAAAGAGAGCGGGACTGGCCGCTCGTTTCTGATATCGATGTGCAGGACCGTCTCCTCGCCTTTGACGCAGACCTTTTTAAGGAGTTCCTGCTTATAGGTGATGACGTAGATGGTCCATAGGTTGATTAATACCACGGCGATGACTGCAAATAACTGCGTGGAAAACACGATGAAATAGATGCGGAGGCCGGAATACAGCCCCGCAAGGTAGCACGCGGCCATGATAGAATAATAGATCCATCTTGTGCGCTTCATGAGACGCCTGGTACCCGTATGGAGCGGAGGATGGAGCGGATCAGCCCTTGGGGCGTCTCCATCTTCTGGTTTTGCTGCATGTTGAGCACAAGGCGGTGGCAAAGAACGGGCTCCGCCATCGCCTGCACATCGTCGGGCAGCGTGTAGTTTCGCCCGTTTAGCATGGCGTTCGCCATCGCCGCGTTCATCAGTGCAAGTGAACCGCGGGGGCTTACGCCTAACGAGATCTTCTCGTTTTTGCGGGTTGCGTCAGCAATGGAGACGATATATTCCATGACGGGCTGCGCGCAGACAATCTCGCTGTGGCGGGCGCGCAGCTTCAAAATCTCTTCAACGGTTGCGACGGGTTTTATCGCATCAAGAGGTTTTGAACCCTTGTTGCGTGTGAGGATACTGATCTCCTCGTTCCGCTGGGGATAGCCCACGGAAATTTTGAGCAGGAAACGGTCCAGCTGCGCCTCGGGCAGCGGATAGGTGCCCACATGCTCTACAGGATTTTGCGTGGCCAGCACGATAAACGGCTGGGGTACAGGGTAGGTTACACCGTCTATCGTGACCTGTCCTTCCTGCATCACTTCAAGGAGGCTCGATTGCGTCTTGGGGCTGGTGCGATTAATTTCATCCGCAAGCACGATCTGCGCCATCACCCCGCCGAAGTTGACCTCCCGTTCGCCCGTTTTCAGGTTAAAGCTTGTAAAGCCCGTGACATCGGAAGGCAGCACATCGGGCGTGAATTGAATGCGCTTAAAGCTGCAGTCGAGCGTACGTGCGAGGGCGGAAACGAGCGTCGTCTTGCCCAAGCCGGGCACGTCCTCAATGAGGATATGCCCCCCGCAGATTAAAGCGGCCAGAACCATATCCACAACCTTTTCCTTGCCGACGATTACCTTCCCGATGTTGTCCTTTATTTTACGAATCAGTTCCAATATCTCTGTTTCGCCGCTCATGTAAGCTATCCTCTCACATTCTTTTTGGGTATTAGCAATATGCGTTATTGTATACAATATATATCTTACTTGTAATAGTTGGCAAGAGCTACAGAGCAAATCAAACCGCGGATGAAAAGCATCATCCAAATTTCTTGACATAAGACATAAAATCCGGCAGCAGTGCGGTTTTCCTGCATCATGCTGGCGCTCACTAAAAAATCTGCTATACTGTTCAATAGCAGTTTAAGTCCCGCAACGGAAAAAGGAGAAAAGAGTTACTGTGCAGATCGGCGTAATTGGCTGCGGAAGATGGGGATCCTTCATTGCCTGGTACTTGGCCCGGATCGGTCATGACGTTACGTTATATGGACGAAGTGAGTCTTCCCGCATGCAGCAGTTCCTGCTTACCCGCAGCAACGGGCTTGTGACGCTTAACGAGCGCGTCCGGCTCACAACCTCGCTTCCGGAGGCTGTACAAGCGGAGGCGCTTATCGTTTCCATCGATTCTCAGGGGCTGCGCGGGCTGATGGAGGAATTCAAAGCACTGCGGCTTATCAATAAAACCTTCGTACTCTGCATGAAGGGCATTGAAATCGGCACGGGCAAGCGGCTAACAGAAATCGTAGCGGAATATATGGACCGCTCCTGCCATGTGGCGGTTTGGCTAGGACCCGGACATGTGCAGGAGTTTTGCAGCGGTACGCCCAACTGTATGGTGATCGACAGCGGGGAGGAGGCAGTAACCAAGCGTCTCGTGGAGGCGTTCTCCAGCGAACTCATCCGCTTTTATTATGGAAAGGACCTTCTTGGTAACGAAATCGGCGCCGCAGCAAAAAACGTCATCGGCATTGCTGCGGGGATTTTGGATGGGTTGGGGCTTTCCACCCTCAAGGGCGCGCTGACCTCCCGCGGTACACGGGAGATCGGGCGATTGATTTCTGCTATGGGCGGCAGCGAGCTTTCCGCTTACGGCCTTTGCCACCTTGGGGACTATGGCGCAACCGTGTTTTCCCCTTATAGCCACAACCGCCGCTATGGCGAGGCGTTTGTAACGGGGGAAACATGCGATGGGCTGGCCGAGGGCGTACATACCGTACGCGCCCTGATGACGTTAGGCGAAAGGTACGGGGTGGAGCTGCCCATCTGCGCCGCTGTGCACGCCGCGCTCTATGAGGGCGTGGATGTAAGAGAAGCATTGGAACGGCTGTTTACCCGCAGCCTGAAGCCGGAGTTCTAGTTGCCTATTTGGGGTTGATCCAAAATGGAGAAATCCCCTGAGAGTCCCATCTGCCGGAATGCATCTATCCCTTTTGGTGTAATAGCGTATACGGTGGATTTGCCTTCTTCCAACACGATCCATCCGTTTTGCAGATAGAGTTCAAACAGCATGGCCCCGAGACTCCCGCCAAGGTGATCGTAGCATTTGCGGCCGGTCAC
>JAEZIE010000242.1 GCA_023416175.1 Bacillota bacterium | reverse complement strand
TGGAAAGGAGCGGGGACATGCCATGGTACCGTAAGCCGCCCGCGTGGTTGGCGGAAGGAGAGAACGTGCAGCCAAGCGTATACATCTTGGCGAGCGGCGTGATCATGCCGGTATCGCAGAAGTCGTATGCATATTTGCCGCGCGTCAAAGAGGGGCAGGAGGCAGGTTCCACGGCGATAATACGCGGGTCCGCCTTTTTTAAAATCTTATCCTGCATGTACGGAGCGATGAGCCCGCCCAAGTTGCTGCCGCCACCCGCGCATCCGATCACGATATCAGGATATTCGCCCAATATGTCCATGGCTTTTTTCGCCTCCAGGCCGATGACGGACTGGTGCAGCAGCACCTGGTTTAATACCGAACCCAGCACATAGCGATAGCCGGGGGTGGAGACGGCCATCTCAACGGCTTCCGAAATGGCACAGCCCAAGGAGCCGTTGTTGTTTGGGTCTGCCTCCAGTATGGCGCGGCCCGCGTTGGTTTGATCGCTTGGGCTTGCGTGAACTGTCGCCCCGAAATTCTCTATGATCGCCTTGCGATAGGGCTTCTGTATGCTCGAAACCTTTACCATGAATACCGTTAATGGCATTTTGAAGTAAGCGCAGGCTTCTGATAGCGCCGTACCCCACTGGCCAGCTCCCGTTTCGGTGGTAAGGCCCAACAGCCCCTGCTCTTTGGCGTAATAGACCTGGGCGATTGCGGAATTGAGTTTGTGGCTGCCCGAGGTGTTATTGCCCTCAAACTTAAAATAGATCTTTGCGGGCGTTCCCAGTTCCTTTTCCAGGTTGTAAGCGCGCACCAGAGGGGAGGGACGGTAGATGCGGTACATATCCATGATGGGGCCGGGGATATCCACGTAGCGCGTTTTCTCATCCATCTCCTGATGGGCAAGCTTTTCGCAAAATACCGGATACAGGTCGCTCTCCACGGCGGGCTTGTTGACGCCGGGGATTAAAAGCGGTGCGGGCTGCTCTATCATATCCGCCCGCAGGTTATACCACTGCTGCGGAAGCTGATCCTCCGTTAAATAGAACCGATGCGGAATGCGTGCCATAGTCGTTCTCCTTTCAGTCTTTCACATTTAGGGTAACAAAAAAGCTCCCGTCCCAGTCATTGGGACAGAAGCTTATGTTCTGCGGTGCCACCCGATTTGGCGCTCTTACGCGCCCTCCTTTAAAACCTGCAAACACAGGTCCTCCCCCAAGATAACGGAGGGGAATGCCGTCAGCTACTACTAGGGATAAACCCGTTCGGCTGCCCTCATAAGTCCATTCGGCGAAGGTATTCGCTGCCGCTTTCCACCGTCACGGCTCTCTGTGAACTATCCCTTTGCTTACTCTTCTTATTCAACGGTTTTTCGTTTGAAGCCATTGTATGCGCATTTGTACCGGTTGTCAACCATCATTTTGGGCTGACAGATAAAATTGCGACCGTACAGAACCGACCGTTGCCGCTGTTCCCTGCGGAAACAAGGAGATCTTCGCGTAAAAGTTGATATTATTTTACATATGCAATAGTATAAAGGGAAAGTGACAAACGCTTGTTTCAAGGCCCCTTTCATGTACGGCAGTAATTTAATTGCGAAAGAGTGATGACGATGATCGGTTTTAGGGAATACGCTTACCTGTCAAAGCATCTCAACGAAGTCAAGCATGTAACACTCAACCCGAGCAGCGAAGGCGTTGTACGCATACACATGGTACCGCCGAAGTTGAGTCTTTTCAAAAACACCCCAAGCGTCATCATATTGAATGGGCAGGATATCCTCCCCATCAATACCTCCTGGGCAATATTGCTGTCCGCCTTTATTGACGAGATCCAGCGGTATGACGGGAAAACGCTTCAAGAGGGAGAGTGGGATAGCGTCATTCAAAAGACGGTTGCTGCAACCCGGCATGTTTACGGCTATGTAAAGGAAAGCACTCTGAAAGACGACCTTTGGCGGATTATCAGTACGCTTTACGATGTTGCAAACGGCCGGGAGCCGGAAGAGCAAATTGGCGCTGTTTCCCTTGGGGAGTATGCGCCTCATATGACCGCACCGCACCGTATGGACCTGATGATCAGCGCGCTCCAAAAAGACTGCCGCTGGAACTGCAACAACCAGTGCCTGCATTGCTATGCGGCGGATCAGGAACTTTCAGATACAGAGGAGCTTTCACTAGAGCAGTGGAAGCAAATCATAGACAAATGCCGCGAGGCGCGCATCCCGCAGCTGACGTTTACCGGCGGAGAGCCGACATTGCGAAACGATCTTGTGGAGCTTGTGGAGTATTCCAAATGGTTTATTACACGTCTCAACACCAACGGCATCTGCCTGACAGGAACGCTATGTAAAGCGCTTTACGAAGCGAGCCTGGATAGCGTTCAGGTCACGTTGTATTCCCATGACCCTCTTATTCACAACCGGCTTGTTGGCGCTGATAGTTGGGGAAAAACCGTGCAGGGCATTCAAAATGCCGTGGACGCGGGGCTGAATGTCAGCATCAATACCCCGCTTTGTACGTTGAACGCCGACTATCA
>JAEZIE010000236.1 GCA_023416175.1 Bacillota bacterium | reverse complement strand
GAGAAGTGCATGTGCTGATCGGAGAAAATGGCGCAGGCAAATCCACGCTGATGAAAATTCTTGCGGGCGCTTACTCTCCCGATGGCGGCGAACTGTTCATCGAGGGGAAAAAAGTAACGCGCTTTAATCCCATTGCGGCGAAGAAGAGCGGTATCGGCATCATCTATCAGGAGTTTAACCTGGTGCCGTATCTGACTGTCGCTGAAAATATCTTTATCGATCACATGCCCCGAAAATTCGGTGTGTTCGTCGATAAGAAAGCGATGCACGAGAAGGCAAAAAAGCTTCTTAGCGGCATGAAAATGAATGTTGACACCCATGCGTTAGCAAATTCCATTACCGTTGCACAGCAGCAAATGGTTGAAGTTGCGAAGGCTCTGACGCATGAGCTTAAGATATTGATCATGGACGAACCGACAGCATCCTTGTCGGATTTGGAAATTGAACAGCTGTTTGAGATCGTCCGGTCGCTGACCAGGCAGGGAATCGGCATTATTTATATTTCCCACCGTCTGCAGGAGATCCCCATCATAGGCGATCGAATTACGATCCTTCGGGACGGAAAGTATATCTGCACGCGCAATGTAAAAGACATTTCAACGGATGAGATGGTCAAATTAATGGTCGGCCGCGAGATTTCGGATCTCTATAAAAGAGAGCGGCAGGCGCCCGGCGAAATGGCGCTTAAAGTTGAACATCTTTCTTCGTCCAAAGAAAAGCTGCAAGACATCAATCTGGAATTGCGCCGTGGCGAAATTGTAGGGCTTGCCGGTCTGGTCGGCGCAGGAAGAACAGAACTGGCGCGGGCGCTGTTCCATGTAGACCCTTATGAAAATGGAGCCATATACTTGTTCGGGAAAGAAGTAAATAAAAACCTTACACCCCATCAAGTGATCGAAAGCGGCTTGTCCTTATTGCCGGAAGACAGAAAGAGGCAGGGACTTTCACTCATACTGCCGATCTCACAAAACATTGTGATGGCAAGCATGGAAAAGCTGCATCCACGCGGGTTTATCCGGCCCAAAACTGAAAAAAAAGTTGTTGATCTGTATATAAAGGATATCAACATTATAACGCCGTCGAGGGAGCAACTTACGGGCAACCTATCCGGCGGGAATCAGCAAAAGGTCGTCCTGGCAAAATGGCTTTGTACAAAGGCGGATGTCATCATATTCGATGAGCCGACCCGGGGCATCGATGTGGGCGCAAAGGGCGAAATTTATGCGTTGATGAATGAGCTTGTAAAAGAAGGCAAGGCGATACTGATGATTTCTTCCGAGCTTCCGGAGATCATCGGAATGAGCGATAGGATTTATGTGATGCGGAACAGAAAAATCGTCAAAGAGTTAACGTCCGGCGAAGCCACGCAGGAATTGATTATTTCCTATGCGATGGAGGGAGCTATGGAAGAGGAGCGTCAACATGGCTAAAGTGAGCGCAGCGTTAAAACGAGTACCGATTGTTACATGGTTTATTCTGCTGCTGATTATTGTGTTCAGCCTTGTTTCCAAGCAGTATATGACGTTGCGCAACCTGCGGATTTTATTACAGCAAGGTTCGGTTCTGCTTGTAGTGGCGTCAGCTTCAACATTTGTCATCATCAGCGGCGGGCTGGATTTGTCTCTGGGCGGAATTCTCACCGCCTGCGGTGTGAGCGTCGCGCTGGCGCTGAACGCCGGGATTCCCATCCCGCTTGTCATTCTGATCGGCGCGCTTGTTGGTCTTGCCTGCGGTGGGCTCAATGGGCTTTTGGTCTCTTATTGGGGGCTACAGCCCTTTATTGCCACGCTTGGTACACAAGGCGTCTTCTATGGGTTTGCATTGGTGGCAACCAACAAAATAGGCATTCCGGTTTCAAACGAAGCGTTTATCTCTCTGGGCAGCCTATTGAACAATAGTATTCCTATGGCTGCTATCTGCTGTTTCGTAATCTTCATCTTTGCAATAATCGTTCAGGATCACACCCGGCTTGGGCGCTATGTGTTTGCAATCGGCGGAAATTATGAGGGCGCGCGTTTATCCGGTATCAATACAAAGTTCTGGAAGTGGCTGGTATATGCCTTTGCAGGACTTTTAACCGGTCTTGCCGCAGTCATTCTGGTAGCAAGGCTAGAGGTTGCGGATCCCCTTGTAGGCGTCAAATGGGAATTTGAAGCAATTGCCGCCACAATATTGGGCGGAACAAGCCTGAACATCGGAAAAGGAGATGTAAAGGGGACCATTATTGGCGTAGCGCTGCTGACGATAATACGCAGTGGTCTTAACGTCATCCGGATACCGTCTATTTGGCAGCCTGCCATCATCGGCGTCGTCATTATTCTGGCGATCGTCTTCCAGGTAAGCATTACGTCAAAGGGGATGAAAAAATGAGCGAAGCAAGAAACAGAAAGCAGTTTCATCTGTCCGTTGGTTCGCTGCCGACAATCAGCAGACTGGTTGTATTGCTTGTGATTATTATTTTGGGCTATTGTGTGGATAAGTCTTTCTTTAGTATCAGAAATATCAGCAATAATATCACAAATGCCAGCATTCTGATCGTTCTTGGTATCGGACAGACCATCGCAATTATTACAAATGGGCCGGATTTGTCTTCCGGATCTATAATGACCATATGCGCAGTCGTAGCCGCCATATTCATGAAGAATTATCAGGTCAATTTTGTGGTTGCCATTTTTTCAGCGTTAGTTCTTGGAGGGCTATTGGGCGCCCTGAATGGATACATGATTGCATATGTCGGTCTTCCGTCCTTTATTTCCACGTATGGCTTGCAATGGGCGATATTCGGATTTGCCTATGTCATTCTGCATGGATATGTGCTTTATGATTTTGATGAAGTATTCCGATTCATTGGCAACGGCACATTGTTTGGCTTTTTGCAAATGCCGATAGTCATTATGTTGATCCTCGTCATACTTGGCATTTTCCTGCTAAAAAAGACGACGTTCGGTAGAAAATGCTATGCTGTCGGATCAAACCCTACGTGCTCCATTATGTCCGGCATCAACCGCAAGGTGGTAATAACAAAGGCGTTTATCCTGAGCGGCGTTCTATCAGCCTTCGCAGGGGTCCTGTTTGTTGCCAGAATGAACGCCGTACAGGCTGATATTGGCAATGCCTACCTGCTGCCGGTTTTAGCGACTGTCTATATGGGTGGTACGAGTGCGGCGGGCGGCTCAGGCGGCATCTTAGGCACGGTTGTCGGCGCGCTTGTCATCACGATTGTAACAAACTGCATGAACCTGCTTTCCGTTCCAAGCGAATGGAGAGACGCAATTATCGGCGTTCTGATCATTGTTACGGTATTGATGGATTCTGTCGTCCGAAACAGGATTGCACACCGCAAGCAACCCGCGGCATAAATCAAAGCACATTCGTTTTCCGGTGGCAGGAAGGCCGAATGCCTTTATGCCACCTCTCTTTTGTGCAAAGAAGGATAGATTATGTCTGGTAAAGACCTTAAGATATACAATGCATCCCTGAAAATTTCTGTTGTTGCGACGGCGTTATGGTCCGGAACACTCGCTGTATTGCTCAGCGATATCATCGATTTTTACTCACTTTCAGGAACAAGAGAAGGATTGATGAGCAGCATGATCAGCATCGGCGCGCTGATCGCCCTGCTAGTATCCATCCTTATTCAGGGAAGATTTAAAAAGATACAGATTATCATTGTTGGCGGATTTCTTGCCTCGATGATGTTAATTGTAAAAGGCATTTCAATGCCGTTTACAATGTTTTTGGTTGCCTGCTTTATCATGGGTTTCGGACACGGCACCGCCGATTCCTGTCAGAGCTCTTTTCTTGCAGACCTCAATCCTGGCAACACATCCAGGCACATGGGTTTCCTGCACGGTATATTCGGATTGGGCGGCGTATTAACGCCAATTCTTTTGCAAAGATTACTAAAGCAGTTTGAGTGGCGCACGATATACATTTTGGTTGGCCTCACCTGTACCGTTTTGATTGCGCAGTTTGCGGTGGTAACGCATTATCTGAAGAAGAGGGTAAGCGTTGCAAGCCGTATTGAGCCAAAGCTTAGCGCAGCAGACGTAAAGGCGTTTTTCCGTAACAAATTTTATGTGTTTTTGCTTTTCTGCATATTCTTCGGTGCAGCTGCGCAAAGCGGGATTATCGTCTGGACCATTCGGTATGTTTTTGTGTCCTTCAACAATCCCGAAATTGCAGCGGTATGTTTATCCGTTTTTTGGATTACGACGACAATCAGCCGCTTCTGCGCTCCGCTTCTCCCGCTTCAGACAAGCCAAATCATGGCCTGGGGCGCGTTTATTTCGGCGGTAACCTGGGCGGCCGCTTTGGCGATCAATCTTCCGTTGGTTATCTGCATTGCCTGCGGAATCACCGGCCTTACGAGCGGCTCCTGCATTCCCATGTCGCTT
This sequence comes from Bacillota bacterium, assembly GCA_023416175.1. Taxonomy (GTDB): domain Bacteria; phylum Bacillota; class Clostridia; order Christensenellales; family CAG-138; genus JAEYLA01. The sequence goes on along the minus strand of JAEZIE010000236.1, from coordinate 5,695 downwards.
AGCGAAGGAGCTGCCATCAATCCGGAAGAGACGGGCTTTAGTACAAGCATCCTGATGATATTTAAAACCGTTGCGCAAATTTTGTCCCCAATTATCGTTGCATTTGTGATGTCCCTGAACAACATGCGAACGGGGATGGTTGTAACATCCATCTTCTTTGTAATCAACGGCGTCTTCGCTGCACTGATGGTTCGCAGAAAATAGCATAAAAATATAATAGTGAGGGGAGCTTTTTGCTCCCCTCTTTTTTACACCTTCTTTGATTGAGATTTCTGTCCAGATTGCGAACGGTGCCAAAAAGCTGCGGCCATGGTTTTGCTTGACCGCGTTGCCGTGCTATAATGAAAAAAGCAGTTGTTCTTTTTAGGAAAGCGAGGTTTCATATGTTTCGTGCAAACGGAAATTACAGCAAGCTTACAGGCAGTTATCTGTTCAGCGAAATCGCCCGCCGCGTAGCCTCTTATTCAAAGGAACACCCGGAAGCGGAAATCATCCGCATGGGTATCGGCGACGTCACACAGCCGCTCGTCCCCGCCGTTATTGCGGCGATGCACAAAGCGGTGGATGAAATGAGCGTAAAAGAGACGTTCCGCGGATACGGGCCGGAGCAGGGCTATGATTTCCTGCGCGAGGCGATTGCCAAGCACGATTATGCCGTACGCGGCATTGAAATCGCGGCGGATGAAATATTCGTTTCCGACGGCGCCAAGTGCGACGTGGGCAGCATACAGGAGCTTTTTAGCGCCGATACCATCGTTGCCGTTTCCGACCCGGTCTATCCTGTGTATGTGGATACCAATGTCATGTCCGGGCGCGGCGGCGTATTCGACGCAGAGAAAGGCGGTTACACGAATATCGTCTACCTCCCCTGCACGGAGGAAAATGGGTTTGTGCCAGCACTTCCTTCTGAACCGGTAGACGTCATTTACCTCTGCTACCCCAACAACCCCACCGGCACCACGCTCACCCGCGCGCAGCTCAAGGTGTTTGTGGATTATGCGAGGGCAAGCGGCGCGCTGATACTCTACGATTCGGCCTATGAGGTCTACATCAGCGACCCGGAGGTTCCGCACAGCATATTTGAGGTGGATGGCGCGCGCGAATGCGCGATCGAATTTCGGTCCATGTCTAAGACGGCTGGCTTTACGGGAACACGCTGCGCCTATGCCGTCGTACCGAAATCCCTCCGCTACAGGGACGATCTTGGAAACGATGTCAGCCTCAACGCCATGTGGAACCGCAGGCATACCACGCGTTTTAACGGCGTACCCTATGTGACGCAGCGGGGCGCGGAAGCCATCTATACCCCCGAGGGCAGAAAACAGATTTTAGAGGTGGCCCGGTTCTATATGGACAACGCCCGCATCATCCGGGAAAGCCTTCTTAAGGCGGGCTATACGGTATACGGCGGGGTCAACGCCCCCTACATCTGGCTGAAAGTGCCGGGCGGGGACAGCTGGGCGTTCTTTGACGAGCTGTTGCGAAATAAGCAGATCGTCGGTACCCCCGGCGCGGGCTTTGGCAACGCGGGCGAAGGCTACTTCCGTATGACTGCGTTTGCCACCCGGGAGAATACCGAGCGCGCCATGAAGCGCATCTGCGCGGAATAATTGAAACGATTCGGCCTGCGGTTCTCCGCAGGCCGGAATACAAAAAACCTTTCCTCATCCATCCGATATCCTCCCATTCTGGACACTTCCTTCATGAGATCACGCTTGAAAAATCACAATATGCGAAAGCGAGGCACAGAACATGCAGATCGAACGCAGGCTTTTTGGCACTGACCTGGATGGTACACCGGTCTATGCGTATAAAATGGAGAACGCGAACGGCGTGCAGATGGAGCTGATTTCCTACGGCGCGGCGTTGCGGGCACTGACCGTACCCGACAAGCATGGAAACTTAGCTGACGTGGTCCTAGGCTATGACGATCTTACGGGCTATCAATCTGACATTTGCTATTTCGGCGCAACAATTGGCCGTGTCAGTAACCGGATCAGCAACGGGGCGTTTACGCTCAATGGAAAGCAGTATCATGTTGCGAAAAACGACGGCGGGCACCATCTCCACGGTGGCATGGTAGGTTTCAACAGCCGCAACTGGCTGGGCGAAATTTTGCCCGATGGCGTAGCCTTTACACGCTACAGCCCCGACGGTGAGGAAGGATACCCCGGCGGCTTGCAAGTAAGCGTGCGCTATCGCCTGACGGATGATAACGCCCTGCGTATCGAATACCTGGCCTGCGCGGAGGAAACGACCATCTGCAACCTCACCAACCATAGCTATTTCAACTTATCAGGACATGACGGCGGCGATATCCTTTCCCATGAGTTGATGATCAAAGCGCCCTTCTATACGCCGGGGGACGCTGGCTGCGTGCCCACCGGGGAAATCCTTAGCGTATCCGGCACGCCGATGGACTTTACAAAGAGCAAGCCGATCGGCCGGGACATCCATTCCGACTTTACGCAGTTAAAGCTATTCAGCGGGTACGACCACAACTATGTACTTGCGGGCCCGGATGGCATGCGCGAAATCGCCGTGGCCCATGAACCCGTGAGCGGGCGCACCATGCGCGTATTCACCGACCTCCCTGGCGTGCAGCTTTATACCAGCAACATGACCAACGCCATGGGTAAATCTGGCGCGCACTACGGCCAATACGCTGCGTTCTGCCTGGAAACGCAGTACTTCCCGGAAGCGATCAACCTCAGGCACTTTGAAGGGCCGGTGTTGAAAGCGGGCGAGGCATTCAAAAGCGAGACTGTGTATCAGTTTTCGTGGTAAGTGTGGTCTTCTAGCAATACAATTAAAAGCGTCCCGGCCGTTTGGCCGGGACGCTTTGTTTCTTCTCTGATATGTATTATACGCCAAACGAATTGAACCCTACCTTGTCGTATACATCCCGCAAGGTTTTGTTGGCGGTCTCCCCCGCTTTCTCCGCGCCAAAGCGGATGGTCTGGTTGAGGTAATCCTTTTCCTCCAAGACGCGGTAGAATTCCTTCTGCACTGGCTCGAGTACGGAAATCACGGCTTCAGCCACGGCGGTCTTTAACGCGCCATATCCTTTGCCCTCAAACCGAACAACCGCATCCTGTATGGTCTCACCCGCGCAGGTGCTGTAGATGGATAATAGGTTCGCAACGCCGGGGCGGTTTTCGTCGTACGCAATGCAGTTTTCGCTATCCGTCACGGCGCGCTTCATCTTTTTCATGATGACGTCCGGCGTATCCAGAAGCGCAATGTACGCGTTGGGGTTCTCGTCGGACTTAGACATTTTCTTATCCGGCTCCTGCAGGCTCATGATCCTTGCGCCGACCTCGGGGATGTAGGGTTCGGGGATAGCAAACGTCTGGCCGTAGGCATTGTTGAAGCGCAGCGCCACGTCCCGCGTGATTTCGATATGCTGCTTTTGGTCCGCACCCACCGGCACAAGATCGGCCTGGTACAGCAGGATATCCGCCGCCATCAATACGGGGTAGGTGAACAGGCCCGCGTTGATGTTATCCGTATGGCGGGCGGATTTATCCTTAAATTGAGTCATGCGGCTGAGCTCGCCCATGTACGTGTTGCAGGAGAGCACCCAGGTCAATTGCGTATGCGCGGGCACGTGGGACTGGATGAACATGGTGGAAGTTTCCGGCTTCACGCCGCAGGCGATCAGCAGCGCCATCGTCTCAATGGAGCGGCGGCGCAGCACCTCCGGGTCCTGCCTTACGGTAATGGAGTGCATATCCACCACGCAATAATATGCGTTAAAGTCCGCCTGCAGCTTCGCCCAGTTGCGGAGAGCCCCGATATAATTGCCCAGCGTGAGCACGCCGGATGGCTGGATACCGCTCAAAACCGATTTTTTCTGTCCCACAGTCTCTCCTCCTCATGCGCAATGTGCTTAAGCGCAGCTAATATTATATCCGTTTCAGTAGTTACGCGCAAGCGCTCAAGCCGTACAGCTCTTGTATTGGGGGACGCAACCTAGATAGATACCGGCAGTGAACACTGCACAATGAATTGAGTTGATAACCTTACTTTCGGGGCCAAAACGGGGGCTTGAAAGTATTCCCTTCAACACCGCCAACCGGCCCTTTTATGTGATAAAACATCGCCCAAGGGCGTCCCCTTGGGCGGTGTGAGGCTTATTTGTGAGCGTTTCGCTCTTGGAGGCTTCTGTATAAGGTTGTAAGGCAGTACAGGATGCGTGAGCGGCCCGTGTGCCTAGTTGGATGAGGATACCGGTTTTCCCTTTCCGTATTACATATATATGTGCGTCAATATAGGATGGTGATGCAGTTTTTAGAAAAGATTTTTGTCTCATCGTTTGGGTCGCACAACAAGAGACGTCGGCATACCATAAGGAAAACCATTGACAAAGCGAATAACGGACGGTATAATGCGTTCATACTATTGGCTGACCTAGAAATTTGGCGATGATGAGACGAGTAGCCTGTATGATACGGCACAGAGAGCCGCTCGCTTGGTGGAAGAGCGGTACGGTGCGTACAGGGGAAGAACAGCTCGGAGCCTCCGACCGAACAGCGTAATGCTAAGTAGACTCGGACGCGCCCGGCGCGTTACAGCCGGACACGATCCGCCTTTTTATAATAGGCGCGTCGTAACAGAGTGAGCGCTTTGCGCTACATTGGGTGGTACCGCGTGAGACTACGGTCTTTCGTCCCAAACGGGATGGAAGGCTGTTTTTTTATACCTTTACCAAGTATGGGAGTGCCCGGAGCGGGCAAGTCAGGAGGGAAAATGTTTCGAACGGCGCATTGCGGGGCGTTGACAGAGGCGCAGGTAGGCGAGCGCATCAAGGCGAGCGGCTGGGTATTCCACAAGCGCGACATGGGTGGTGTCATATTCCTGGATTTACGGGATTGCAAGGGCACGCTGCAGGTGGTGTGCAACGCGGGCGCGCTCACCAGTGAAGAGTTCGCCATTGCAGAGAATGTCAGGCTCGAATCCGTGCTGATGGTGGAAGGCATCCTGCGCATCCGGGAAGAGGAAACATATAACGATAAGCTTGCGACAGGCACCATCGAGCTTGCGGCGGACAAAGTGACGCTTCTTTCTGAATCCGACCCGCTGCCGTTTTCGCTGGAGGAAAACGCGAAGGTGCGCGAGGACCTCAGAATGGAATACCGGTTTTTGGACATCCGCCGCGCACAGATGCAGGAGGCGCTGCGCTTCCGGCACCGGGTGGTCAAAGCCGCGCGGGATTATCTGGACGCGGACGGCTTTGTGGATGTGGAAACGCCTATCCTTACGAAGAGCACGCCTGAGGGCGCGCGGGATTACTTGGTGCCCAGCCGCGTGCACCCCGGCTCGTTCTACGCACTGCCGCAAAGCCCGCAGATATTCAAGCAGTTGTTGATGGTGGGCGGGCTTGACCGGTATTATCAGGTGGCGCGCTGCTTCCGGGATGAGGATTTGCGGGCCGACCGCCAGCCGGAATTCACCCAGCTTGACATGGAGCTTTCGTTTGTGGGGCAGGAAGAGATTTTGCAGCACCTGGAGCGGCTCTTCAAGCACATCATGCTTACCATCAAGGGCGTCAATATTACGGAGCCATTCCCGCGCATGACCTGGCACGACGCCATGGATACCTACGGCAGCGACAAGCCGGATATCCGCTTTGCGCTTCCCATCATAGACGTGACGGATATCACCTCCAAAAGCTCTTTTGCCGTATTCAAAA